>JASHUV010000189.1 GCA_030039825.1 Thermoplasmata archaeon | reverse complement strand
TGCCCGTGGAGAGCGCGGGGCTCACCGAGTTCGGCATGCTCGATGACGCCCGGACGTTCGAGCACTCCGGCCGCCTGCTCGGGATCTTCCGCTGGAACGCCTGGATGAAGCAGTTCCTCCTCGTCGCGGTCTTCCTCAACGTCTTCGCCGCCCCCTGGGGCCTCCTCGCCGAACCGACCGTCGCCGCCGCGCTCGTGAACCTCGGCCTCCTCCTCGCGAAGATGCTCGGCCTCGTCGGGGTCCTCGTCGCCCTCGAGGCGACCCTCGCCAAGGTGCGGCTCTTCAAGATCCGCGACTTCCTCGCCCTCAGCTTCTCCCTCGCCGTCCTCGCGGTGTTCGCCTACGCCGTGCTCGGGGGACCGTGACGGACGCGACGACGACCATCGAGGGCCTCACCGGCCTCGGGCTCCTCCTGACGGCGCTCTACCTCCAGTCGGAGTCGTTCCTCGACCCGATGGTCAACGGGATCGCGGTCCAGTCGGCCCTCCTCGCGGCCCTCCTCGGCTGGCTCGCGTACATCGACCGGAGCGGGGAGCTCGCCGTCGTGGCGGCCCTCGTCCTCCTCCTGCGGGTCGTCGTCATCCCCTACCTCCTCCGGGCCCAGATCCGGGCCTTCCGGTGGCGCGCCCGCGAGATGCGGGCCTCCCAGCGGGTGACGGGCCACGCCCTCCTCGCCGTCGTCGTCGCCATCGTGGCCTGGTTCCTCTTCCAGGAGACGCTCGCCCCGGCCCTGCCGCCGCTGCCGGGCATCGCGCTGCCGTTCGTGCTGCTCGCGGAGGGCCTCCTGATGCTCGCGACGAGGTCGAACACCCTCGTCCAGGTGATCGGCTACCTCGAGGAGGAGAACGCGGTGGTCTACGCCGGGGTGCTCTACGTGGTCGCGTTCCCGTTCCTGATCGAGGCCGTGGTCTTCCTCGACGTGCTCGGGGTCGTCCTCGTCTCGATCATCCTGTCGATCCAGCGCGACGTGATCGGGGTCCCGGAGGAAGAGGTCCTCGAGGAGCTGACCGGATGATCGCCGCGACCGGTCCGGAAGCCTGGACGATCGTCGTGCTGGCCGCCCCGGTCGTGGGATCGCTCGCCGCCCTCACGGTCGGGGACGCGCTCAGCGAGCCGATCGCCCGGGCCGCCTCCCTCCTGACCTGGATCGCCGCGAGCGTCCTGCTCGCTCTCGGCGCCCACCAGGTGTGGGGGAGCTACTTCGGCGTCGACCCCGTGAGCGACCTGTTCCTCTTCCTGGTGGCGTCGGTGTACGCCATGTCGACGTGGTATTCGCGCGGCTACCTCGCGCACGTCACCGCGCCGTTCCTGACGCCCCGGCGCTACTACGCGCTCCTCGGGGCGTTCGCCTTCGCCATGCTGCTCGCCCTCTCCGTCACCGACCTCGGCCTCATGTGGGTGGGCGTGGAGGCGACCACCGTCGCGAGCGCCCTCCTCATCGTCCTCGAGCGCCGGCCGGCGAGCGTCGAGGCGGCGTGGCGCTACACGCTCATCGCCTCCGCGGGGCTCACGATCGCCCTCTTCGCGCTGATCTTCCTCTACCGGGCGACCGGCACGCTCGACGCGTTCGCCCTCGCCGCGCGCCCCGTCGCGGCGAGCCTGCCCGTCGCGATCGCCGTCGCCCTGGCGCTCGTGGGGTACGGCACGAAGATCGGGCTCTTCCCGATGCACACCTGGTTACCGGACGCCCACTCGCAGGCGCCCTCCCCGGTCTCGGCGATGTTTTCCGGGGTCCTGCTCCCGACGGCCCTCTACGCCTTCCTGCGGATCTACGCCGTGGTCGCTCGCCCGGTGCCGGCGGCGCTCTCCGATCTCGTGATCCTCTTCGGGCTCGCCACCGCCGTGGGGGCGGCCCTCCTCCTCCAGCGGCAGCGGTCGTACAAACGTCTGTTCGCCTACTCGAGCATGGAGGTCATGGGGATCGCGGTCGTCGGGATCGGCGTCGGGGGGATCGCGCTCTACGGCGCGCTCGTCCTCGTCGTCGCGCACGCCTTCGCGAAGTCCGCCGCGTTCTACTGCTCCGGGAACGTCCTGCGCCGGACGGGAACCGCCCGCATCGACGAGGTCCGGGACCTGCGACGCCGCCTCCCGTGGACGGCCGGCACCTGGGTCCTGAGCGCGACCGCCGTCACCGGCGCGCCCCCCTTCGGGACGTTCGTCGGCGAGCTGTTGATCCTCTCGGGGGCGCTCCTCGCCGGGGCGGACTGGGTCGCGGCCGTCCTCGCCGGGGCGGTCATCCTCGCCTTCCTCGGCGTGAACGGGCAGATCGGGGGGATGGTCTTCGGTTCGGAAGCGAAGGGAACCGCCCGCGAGCCGGACCCCGTGGCGGAGCTCGGGATCCCGTGGATGGGTCTCGCCGTCTGCCTCGCGATGGGCCTCGTCGCCGTCCCGTTCCTCGCCCCGGCGATCCGGGCCGCCGCGCTCGCCCTCGGAGGCGCCCTATGAGCCGCCCGGGCTGGACGGAGGTGGCCGCGGGGCGGCCGCCCGGGTCGGGGGCGAGGAGCCTCGCCTACGTCTCGCCGGAGGGCGACCTCGCGCTCTGGAACGACCACGAGGAGCACCGGACCCTCCTCGTGCGCCGCCCGGAGCTTTCGGCGGAGGAGCGCGCGGTCCTCGGCAACTGGCGCGCCGGACGGTCGGGCCCCGCGGTCGTCTCGGTGGGCGAGCAGGTGCACGGCTACGGGGTGTTCACCTTCCCCTACGGGCCGGTCGCCATGGGGGTGGCCGAGGCGGGCGGCTTCGAGGTGCGGACGTACGGGGAGCGCATCCTCGAGATCGAACCGTCGGTCGGCCACAAGCGCCGCGGCATCGAGGAGCAGGTCGTCGGGAAGACCGTCGAGGACGCCGCGCTCTGGATCGAGCGCCGGGCGGGACCCTTCGCCCTCTCCCACGCCGCCGCGTTCCGGTTCGCGGCCGAGTCGGCGGCCGGTCGACCCGTCGCCGAGCGGGAGCTCGGCGTGCGGGCGCTCGGCCAGGAGCTCCAGCGGATCTACAACCACCTGCACGTCCTCGCCCGTCTCGCGGAGGCGGCGAGCCAGAACGTCGGCGCCGCCCAGCTGAACGCCCTCGCCGAGTCGGCCCTCCGGGCGCTGGGGGCCACGTTCGGGCACCGGTGGGGGTTCGGGGCCCTCGTCCCGGGCGCGCCCGGGCGCCGGCTCGACGCGCCGGACCGCACGGACCTCGAGGCCCGCCTCCGCCGGCTCGGTTCGGAGTTCGAGGCGCTCGGCGAGACGCTCCTCGGCTCCCGCACCTTCCTCGACCGGATCCAGTCCACCGGGACCGTCAGCACCGAGGACGCCCTGCGCTGGGGGGCCGTCGGTCCGACGCTCCGGGCCTCGTCCGTGGCCTGGGACGATCGGCTGAGGGACCCGACGATCCCGTACCGGGAGATGTTCGTTCCCGTCGTGACCGAACGCGCGGGCGACGCGCTGGCCCGGGTCCTCGTCCGCCGCGAGGAGGTGCGCGGGAGCCTGCTCCTTATCGAGCAGCTGCTCGACCGGTGGCCGCGCCTCGGGGGCGGCGAGGCGGCACCGGTCGAGGCCATCGAACCCGGCCGCGGGATCGCGCGCGGCGAGGGGCCGAGCGGCGACCTCGTCTACGATGTCCGGGTGAGCGAGGGCCGGATCCGCTCCGTGGCGAGCCGCACCCCGAGCCAGGCGAACTGGCCGCTCGTCGCGCTGAGCCTCCGGGGCGCCGTGTTCACGGACTTCGCGTTCTCCTTCGAGAGCTTCGGGGCCTCCTTCGCCGAGACGGACGGGTGAGACGGTGGTCAAGAGCTGGCTCGGGCAGGCCGCGGCGATCGGCATCCTCACGACCGAGTTCCCCCGGCGACCGGCCGATCCGGAGGAGCTCCCGGCCGCCGCCCGCGCTCCCGGTGCGGGACCGGTCGCCCTCGCGTCGCTCCCCCCGGAGGTCCGGGCCGCCTGCCCGACGGGGGCGATCTCCCTCACCGAGATCGACCAGGGAAAGTGCGTCCGGTGCGCGAGGTGCCTCCCCGCGGGCTTGGTCCCCGCGCCCGACGCGTCGGCGAACCTCGGGTCCCGGGCCGGGCTCCGTTGGCCGGACGGCCGCCCCCCGGGGGGGACGGGACCCGCCCCGCTCGCCGAGCTCGGCCCGTCCCTCCACGTCTTCCTCGTCGATGTCGGGAGCTGCCAGGGGTGCAATCTCGAGGTGATGGGGCTCGCCAATCCCTACTACGACCTCCACCGGCTCGGGATGTTCTTCACGAACTCGCCCCGCCACGCCGATGTCCTCGTCGTGGTCGGCGTGCCGACGGCCGCGATGGTCGAGCCGCTCCGACGGACGTTCGAGGCGATGCCCGCCCCGAAGGCCGTCCTCGCCGTCGGGGCGTGCGCGATCGACGGGGGGATCTTCGCCGAGGCGCCCGGCCGGGCCGCCGCCGTCGGTGAGATCGTCCCGGTCGACCTCTACGTGGCGGGATGCCCGCCGGCGCCGGTCGCCATCCTGGAGGGGATCCTCGCGCTCGGCCGGCGGCGGTCGAGGGGGCCGGCACCATGATCGGGGGCGCGGGCCTCCTCCTGCTCCTCGCGATCGCCGCCCTCTTCGGCGGGGCGCCGCTCGCCCTCGTCGACCGCCGGCTCGGCTACGCGGCGACCTTCCTGGGCAGCGTCCTTCTCGTGATCGCCGCGCTCGCCGCCCTCGACGCCGGTCCGTTCACGGCCCTGAGCTGGACGGGCGTCGTCGGGGAGCCGGAGGCGCTCCACCTCGACGCGCTCTCCGGGTTCTTCGCCCTCGCGGCCGGGCTCGTCTGGGGCGCGACGTCCTCCTATTCGCTCGCCTACGACACCGGCCCCGGCCGGTCGCTCGCGGTCGCCTACGCGCTCACCCTCGGCGCCATCGCCGTCCTGTTCTCGACGTCCGACTGGCTCCTCTTCCTCGCCGCCTGGGAGACGATGACCCTCGCGGCCTACTGGATGATCCTCGAGGCGGTCGGGCGACCCCTCCGCATCTTCTCGGCGGCGTTCGTCTTCCTCGCGTTCGGGGAGGCGAGCACGATCCTCGTCGCGCTCGCCATCGCCGGCCTGTACGACGGGACGGGGAGCTTCGCGATGACCTCCCCGATCGCCGGGCCGATGGTCTCCGTCGTCTTCGTGGCGGCCCTCGTCGGGTTCGGGCTCAAGATGGGGGTGGCGCCCTTCCACATGAGCGAGTGGCTCCCGATCGCGCACTCCTCGGCGCCGTCGAACGCCTCGGCGGTCCTCAGCTCGACGCTGACGCTCGCCGGCGTCTACGGGCTCTTCCGGGTCGTCGCGCTGCTCCCCGACGGCCCGAGCTGGTGGGGGGCCCTGCTCCTCACGATCGGGGCGATCTCGGCGCTGCTCGGGGCCCTGTTCGCCGCGGTCAGCGAGCACGCGAAGGGCCTGCCGGCGTACAGCACCATCGAGAACAACGGGCTCATCCTCGTCGCGCTCGGGATCTCGCTCATCGCGCGCTCGGACGGCCTCCCCGCCCTCGCCGCCTTCGCCCTCTTCGCCGCCTTCTTCCAGGCCCTCGCGCACGCCGTCACGAAGGCGGCCCTCTTTCTCTTCGCCGGCGATGTCGAGCGGTCGGTCCACACGCTCGACCTATCAAGGACTCGCGGCGGGACGAAGGCGGCGGATCCCGTCGCGAGCGGGGCGGGGGTCCTCGCGGCGCTCAGCCTGGCCGCCGCCCCCCCGCTCGCCGGTTTCGTGAGCGAGTGGATGATCCTCGAGGCCCTCTTCCAGTCCTTTCGGTTCCCCCAAGCCTGGCTCCAGTTCACGGGCCTCCTCGCCGGGGCGGTCGTCGCCCTGGCCGCGGGGCTCGTCCTCGTGGCGATGGTCAAGTTCGTGGGCTTCGCGGCCCTCTATCGGCCGGTTCGGCCCCCGAACGCCGAGCGCCCGCGCGGCCTCCGGGCCCCCATCGCCGGGCTCACGGTGCTCGTCGCGGCCCTCGGCGTGCTCTCCCCCTGGATCCTCACCGCCCTCGCCCCGACCGTTTCGGCGTTCGAGGGGGCCCGCACCGCGGCCCCCGTCGGCTCCCTCCTCGCCATCCCGAGCGGATGGTCGATCCTCTCCGGGAGCCCATCGGGGTTCTTCGGGATCATCTCCCCGCCCGCGCTCCTCCTCGCCTTCGCGATCGGTTCCCTCCCGGCCCTCGCCTACTTCGCCCTCGGCCGGCGCGGGGCGGAGCGCCGCGTCCCCGCCTGGTCGGGGGGCCGGGCCGCGCCGCCCCCGTCGGAGACCTACACGAGCTTCGGCTACAGCACGGGGCTTCGGCTCATGCTCTCCGGCTTCCTCGGGACCCGCGAGGTCCGGCGCGCGTCGAGCCCCGGCGTCTCGGCCGAGATCGCGACGCCCCTCTCCTACGACGTCGACCTCGAGGTCCTCGATGTGTTCAAGTCCTTCTACGACGCCCTCGTCCGGCTCGTCCTGTGGGCCGCCGAGGGGACGAAGCGGGCGATCATGCCCGGGCGCATCGGCCGGTACCTCACCTACATCCTCCTCACCGTGCTCGTCGTGATCGTGTACGTGGCGGCGGCGTTCCCCGGGCCCTAGGGGACGACCACCACGGGCCGGCGCGCCCGGGCGACGACGTCCGACGACACCGAACCGAGGACGACCCGGGCGGCGGGGTGGAGCCCCCGCGTCCCGACCACGATGAGATCGGCCCCGACTTCCTCCGCCACCGCGAGGATCGCCACCGGGGGCGCCTGATCGCGGGCGACGGCCGTCATCGCGACCCCCTCCTCGGCCGCCCGCCGGACCCAGGTGGCGACCGACGCGGCGACGGCGTCGTCCCGCGAGGTGCTCTCCTCCTCCGTCGTGGGTTCGGCCCGGCCGACGTCGCGCTCGCGGGCATGCACGAGGAAGAGCCGGGCGCCGCCCGCCCGGGCGAGCCTCACCCCGAGGGCCAACCCGCGAGCGGACGCCGGGGAGCCGTCGTAGCCGAGCACGATGGCGCGGAACCCCGGCGGGTCCGTCACGGTCCGTCGCTCCCGGGGCGGTAGCGACCGGGGCGTTCCTCCGCCCCCCGGGGGCCGTCGGGAACCGCCCGACCGGCCGACCGGAGGGCCCCCTCGAGCACCGCCACCCGGCGGGCCAAGAGGACGTTGTCCCGCAGGAGCTCCGAGGCCCGGAAGTGGGCGGCGGCGCTCGCGCCCGCGCTATCGAGGAGGGCGAGACCGAGCTCGGCCACGCGATGCTCGATGTCGGGCGGCGAGGACGGGTCGGTCCCCGGCGCCGGCAGCGCCGGCAGGGCGCCCCGCAGCCACCGATAGAACCCGACGGGCCCGACCCGTCGCACGTCGAGCCAGGGCGCGAGCGCTCGGACCACCTCGACCGGCGGCTCCCACCCGGGGGCCGGGGGCGGGGCCGGTTCAGGGCGGGGATCCTCGGACGTTCGGGGCGCCTTCCTCCTGGGCATCGTTCTTCCTCCCAGGAGTCATCGGCCCGAGGGCGATTCGTGGCCCGGCGGGCCACCGGCTGACTCCACAGCCGAGGGCGCCATCGACGAGCGATAGAAAGGTTTGACGGGACCGGGGGGCCCCCGAGGACCGGCCCCCCTCGGGGCCGCCGGCCCGACGTCATCCCTAAGTCGACGGGGGGTGGCTCGAGCCGTCGGCCGGGTGCTCGGCGAGGTAGCGCTCGGCGTCGAGCGCCGCCATGCAGCCGAGGCCCGCCGCGCTCACGGCTTGGCGGTAGCGGTGGTCGTAGACGTCGCCCGCGGCGAAGACCCCTTCCACGCTCGTCCGGGTGATCCGCTCCGTCGCGATGTAACCGTGCTCGTCGAGGGCGAGGGCGTCGCGGAAGACCCGGGTCGCCGGCTCGTGGCCGATCGCCACGAAGAGGCCCTGGACGGCGAGGTCGGAGAGCTTTCCCGACGGTACGTGCCGGACCTTGACGCCCGTGACCTTCCCCTCCCCGAGGACCTCGACGACCTCGGAGTCGAGAAGGAAGGAGATCTTCTTGTTCGCGAGGGCCCGCGCCTGCATGATCCGGCTCGCCCTCATCTCCGAACGACGATGGATGACGGTCACGTGGGTCGCGAAGCGCGTGAGGAAGAGCGCCTCCTCGAGCGCCGAGTCGCCGCCGCCGACGCAGGCGAGCGGGACTCCCTTGAAGAAGAAGCCGTCGCACGTCGCGCACGCCGAGACGCCGTGGCCGCGCAGCCTCTGCTCGCTCGGCAGGTCGAGCCAGCGGGCGTCGGCCCCGGTGGCGACGACCACGGCGTCGGCGAGGAGGGTCCCGGCCGCGCCGAGCTCGAGCCGGAAGGGCCGTCGCGTGAAGTCGACGGCCGTCACGTTCGCGTCGAGGAACTCCGTGCCGAAGCGCGCGGCCTGGGCGCGGATCTTCTCCACGAGCTCGGGGCCCTGGATCCCTTCCGGGAAGCCCGGGAAGTTCTCGACGTCGGTCGTCAGCATCAGCTGGCCGCCGGCGGGCACGCCGCTCACGACGACCGGAGCGAGCTCCGCCCGGGAGAGGTAGAGCGCCGCCGTCAGGCCGGCCGGCCCGCTGCCCACGACCGCGACGCGCACGTGGCGCGGGGCCGGGGTCATGCCGACCTCGGGGGAGGGAGCCGGAGGCGGTCCGGCCCGTCCTCGGCCGCGTAGCCCGAGCGGTGGAACACGAGGGGCGTGCCGTCCGGAGGGAGGTCGATCCACTCGACCTCGCCGAGGACGATCCGGTGGTCGCCGCCGGGCCGGACCTCGCGCACCCGGCACTCGAGCCGACCGACGGCACCGGGGAGGAGCGCGAGCCCCCCGGGACTGCGGTCGAGCGCGAGGTCGCGGAACTTCTCCGCGGAGGGGAGGGTGCGCGCGAAGCGCTCGGAGATCGGCCGCTGGGCGGCGGAGAGGAAGCTCGCCGCGAAGCGCCCGCTCCGCTCGACGATCGGCGTCGTGTCGGCGTCGACGCTGAGGGAGACGAGGATCGTCGGCGGCGCGAGGGTGAGGGAGAGGAGCGCGTTCACCGTCAGGCCGTGGTCCCGGCCCGCCTCGCGGGCGGTGACGACGGCGACGCCGGTCGGCCACCGGGCCATGAGGTGGCGGAACGCGAGCGCCTCGGGGGGACCCACGCCCGTCATTCGTCCCGCCACTTGAACAGGAGCGTCGCGGCCGCCGCGACGACGATGCTGAGGAGGAGGACGACGAGGAGGTCCGTCAGGTAGCCGGTCCCGTAGTCGTGGAAGAGCGCGGCCTGGTTCATCCCGTCGATCACGTAGTAGAGCGGCAGCACGTGGGCGACGACCTGCAGGCCGGTCGGGAAGTCGCTCACGGGGAAGAACGTCCCGGAGAGGAACATCATCGGGAAGGTGAAGACGTTCCCGATGACCGCGGCGCTCTCCGGGGTCTTCGCGACGGTCCCGGCGAGCATCCCGAGCGCGACGAAGAAGAACGGCCCGAGCACGAGGAACGGCACCATGGCGAGGTCGGGGGTCACGTGGGCGTGGAAGGCGAGGTCGCCGACGGCGAGCATGAGGAGCGCCGTGAGGAAGGTGATGAGGACGTACCAGATGACCTTCGAGGCGAGCCACTCCCCCTTCGTGAGCGGGGTCAGGGAGAGCTCCCGGAAGATGTGGTCCTTGCGGTAGGAGCTCGGGATGTCGACGAGCGCGAAC
>JASHUV010000188.1 GCA_030039825.1 Thermoplasmata archaeon | reverse complement strand
GAGGGCGCCCCCCTTGCGGCCGACGGCCCCCCCGCCCCGGAGGGCGCCGCGGAGGCCGGCGGGCCGGTCCTACCGGGGGAGCCGGTCGCGACGAGCGCGGAGGCGAACGACCCGACGCCCCCGGCCGAGGAGCCGGCGACGCCGACGACGGGAGCGGGCGAGGACCCGGACCTCATATGACCGCCCGGACCCCTCTCCTGCTGGCCCTCCTCTTTGTCCTCGTCCTGGCCGCCGGGGCGCTCGCTCCGCCCGGGTTCGGGTCCGCTGGGTCCGCCCCGTCGCCCGTCGGACCGGGGATCCGTACGGCCGCGAGCGGGCCGGACTTCAACGTCACGTTCAGCGCGGTCGGCCTCGCCAACAGGACCTCTTGGTCGGTCGACCTCGCGGGCGCCCTCGCCGCCTCCGCGGCGCGGACGCTCGCCTTCAGCGTCCCGAACGGGACCTACTCCTACAGCGTCGGCACCGTCGCCGGCTGGACACCGAGCCCGCGGGCCGGGTCCGTGACGGTGAACGGCACCGCCGTCCTCGTCGGCATCGACTGGTCGGCGGTCACCTACGCCGTCAACTTCACCGAGAGCGGCCTCCCCGGGAGGACGAACTGGACCGTGACGATCGGGGCGGGCTCGGTCCGCTCGAACAAGAGCTCGATCGTCCTCGACGAACCGAACGGGAGCTTCGTCTACACCGTCAGCGCGGGGGCCGGCTACTCCGTCCTCCCGTCGTCGGCGACGATCGCCGTCACGGGAGCCGCGCTCGGCGTCGCCATCGCCTTCGGGGCCGTCACGGGGTCGACCTACCCGATCACGTTCACGGAGAGCGGCCTGCCGACCGGTACGGCCTGGTCGGTCGATCTCGGCGGCATCCGGGCGACCTCGGCCGGGGCGGGCGTCGCCTTCACCGAGCCCGCGGGGACCTACGCCTACACGATCGGGGCGATCGCCGGCTACCGGACGTCGCACGCCACCGGGAGCGCCGTCGTCACGACCGCCGCGCTCGGCGTGTCGGTCGCCTGGACCCGGGTCACCTACGGGATCGGCGTGTCGGAGAGCGGGCTCCCGACCGGCGCCGTCTGGTCCGTGACGCTCGGCGGCGTGCTCGCCTCCTCGACCGGCGCGCCGCTCGCCTTCACGGAGCCGAACGGGACGTACAACTACTCGGTGACGACGATCGCCGGATGGAGCCCGAGCCCCTCCGGGGGCACGCTCACCGTGGCCGGCAACAACTCGACGGTCGCGATCGACTGGGGGAGGACCTACTACACCGTCACGTTCACGGAGAACGGTCTCTCGACGGGAACGAGCTGGGCCGTCACGCTCGGCGCGACCCGGACGGCCTCGACCGGGACGACGATCGCCTTCTCCGTGACGAACGGCACCTTCGGCTACACGGTCGCGCCGGTCGCGGGCTACTCGATCGGCGCCGCCTCGGCCGCGGTCACCGTGAACGGCTCGGCGATCGCGCGGACGATCACCTTCGCCGGGGCCGTCGGGGGGACCTACGCGGTCACGCTCACCGAGACCGGGCTCCCGAACGGAACGCTGTGGGGCGCGACGGTCTCGGGGGCCGCCGGCTCCTCGACGAACCGCACGATCACCTTCGAGGAGGCGAACGGGAGCCGGGCCTACTCGGTCGCCGCCGTCGCGGGCTGGTCCCCGACGCCCTCGACCGGCTCGGTCAGCGTGAGCGGCGGGGCCGTCGGGGTCACGATCGCCTGGACGCAGGTCACCTTCGCGGTCCTGCTCACCGAGAGCGGGCTCCCCTCCGGCACGGCCTGGGGCGCCACGGTCGGCGGCACGTTCTCGACCTCCTCGTCGAGCACGCTCTCGATCGCCGAGCCGAACGGGACCTACGCGTTCAACCTCTCGGCGGTCTCTGGGTGGCGCGCGAACGTCACACGGGGGAGCGTCACGGTCCGGGGGGCGAACGTCCTCCGGGCGTTCGCCTTCGTCGAGGTGACCTACACGATCACCTTCGCCGAGTCGGGCCTCTCGGCGGGGACCTCCTGGTCGGCGACGCTCGGGGGGAGGCTCGGCGCCTCCTCGAACGCGTCGATCGCCTTCACCGAGCCGAACGGGAGCTACGCCTACTCGATCGGCGCCCTCGCCGGGCGGGCGACCGTCCCCGCGGGGTCGACGCTCACGGTGAACGGCTCGGCGGTGACGCAGCCGGTCGCCTTCGGCGCCCCGACCGGGACGACGTATCCCGTCACGTTCAGTTCGACCGGGCTCGGCGCCGGGATCCCCTGGTCGGTGCACGCCGGTGGCGCCTCCGTCACCTCGACCGGCGGCTCCCTGGGGCTCCTCGAGCCGAACGGGACCTACGCCTTCACGATCGCCGCCCTGTCCGGGTGGCAGACGAGCGCCTACACGGGCTCGGTGACGGTCGCCGGCGCCTCGGCCGCCGTCGCGATCGCCTGGACCCAGGTGACCTACACCGTCACGTTCACCGAGAGCGGGCTGCCGGCGGGGACCGGCTGGTCCGTGACGCTCGCCGGTAGCCTCTCGACCTCCTCGACCAGCACCGTCGCCTTCTCCGAGCCGAACGGAACGTTCGGCTACACCGTCGGGAACGTCCCGGGTCACCGGGCCGGGAGCTACGCCGGGAGCGTGGGCGTGAAGGGGGGCGCCGCGTCGGTCGCCGTCGCCTGGACCGCGGTCGCCTACGCCGTCGAGTTCGTCGAGTCCGGGCTCCCCTCGAACGCGACCTGGTCCGTGACGCTCGGGGGCGTCGCGATCGCCGCGACCGGGACCTCGATCGGCTTCGCGGTCGGGAACGGCTCCTTCGCCTACGCGATCGCGAGCGTCGCCGGCTGGCAGACGGCGGCCTACACCGGTACCGTCGCCGTCGCCGGCGCGTCGGTGAGCGTCCCCGTCAACTGGACGGAGGTCACCTACGCCGTGACGTTCGCGGAGACCGGGCTCCCGTCGGGCACGAGCTGGTCGGTCACGCTCGCCGGCGGCACCTCGAGCGCCTCGGCCGCCCCGATCCTCTTCAGCGAGCCGAACGGGACGTTCGCCTACTCGGTCGCGAACGTGCCGGGGTACCGCGCCGCCTCCTACAAGGGCGCCGTCGGGGTCGCCGGCGGGCCCGCGTCGATCACCGTCCGGTGGACGCTCGCGACCTACGGCGTCACCTTCTCGGAATCCGGGCTCGCGAGCGGGACGAGCTGGTCGGTCACGCTCAACGGGAGCGTCGCGAGCTCCTCGACGGGGTCGATCGGCTTCGTCGAGCCGAACGGGAGCTACGCCTACACGGTCGGCGCGAGGTCGGGCGAGGCGCTCACGCCCTCGAGCGCGACGCTCGCCGTGGCGGGGGCCGCCCTCACGGTCCCGGTGACGTTCACCGCGACCGCCGGCGCCACCTACGCCGTCACGTTCACCTCGACCGGGCTCACGGCCGGCACGGCGTGGGCCGTCGCCCTCTCCGGCCTGTCGGTCAGCTCTTTCGCCGGGACGCTCGCCGACAGCGACCCGAACGGCACGTACACCTACAACGTCTCGGACGTGCCCGGCTGGCACACGAGCTCCTACTCGGGATCGGTGACGGTCCACGGGGCCGCGGTCGGCGTCACCCTCGCCTGGACGCGCACCTCCTACGCCGTGACGTTCACGGAGAGCGGCCTCCCCTCGGGGACCTCCTGGGGCGTCACGCTCGCCGGCACGCCGGGGAGCTCCGCGACGTCGTCGATCGGCTTCACCGAGCCGAACGGCACGTTCGCCTACACGCTCTCGAACGTTCCGGGCTACCGCGCGGCGGCCTACGCGGGGAGCGTGACCGTGACCGGGGCGGCGCTCTCCCTCACGGTCACGTGGAGCCGCCTCACCTACGCCGTCACCTTCACCGAGGGGGGCCTCCCGACGGGGACGGCGTGGTCGGTCTCGCTCGGCGGGACCCCGGGGAGCGCGACGACGAGCACGATCGTCCTCGACGAGCCGAACGGGACGTTCGCCTACGGCGTCACCGGCATCGCCGGCTGGAAGGCGGCGGCGTACTCCGGCAGCGTGACGGTCTCGGGGGGGCCCGTCCCGGTCGCCGTCAGCTGGACGAGGGTCACCTACGCCGTCACGTTCACGGAGACCGGCCTCCCCTCGAAGACGACCTGGACGGTGACGCTCGCCGGGGCGACGACGAGCGCCCCGAACGCCTCGATCCCGTTCGCGGAACCGAACGGGTCGTTCTCCTACACGATCAGCGCCCTCGCCGGGTACCGGGCGCCGAGCTACACGGGGAGCGTCAGCGTGAGCGGCGGCGCGCTCGGACTGACGATCGCCTGGACCCGGGTCACCTACGGCCTCACGTTCTCCGAGTCGGGCCTGCCGGCGGGGACGAGCTGGACCGTCGCGGTGAACGGCACGCCCGGGACCTCCTCGAACGCCTCGATCCTCTTCGCCGAGCCGAACGGGACGTTCGCCTACGTCGTGCAGTCCCTCTCCGGCTGGCGGTCGACGAGCTACGCGGGGTCGGTGACCATCTCGGCGAAGCCGGCGCTCGTCCTCCTCGGCTGGACCGGCGTCACCTACGCCGTCACGTTCACCGAGACCGGCCTCCCGAAGGGGACGAGCTGGGGCGTCGCCCTGAACGGGAGCGCGGTGAGCACGACGAACGGGTCCGTCGCCTTCACCGCGGCGAACGGGACGATCCCCTACAAGCTCCTCGACGTGCCCGGCTACCGGCCGAGCTCCGCCTCCGGGCAGGTCACGGTGAAGGGCGGCGCCGCGGCGCTCACGATCTCCTTCTCCGAGACGACCTACCCGGTCGACTTCGCGCCGTCGGGACTCCCGACGAGCAGTTCCTGGACCGTGACGCTCAACGGGACCCCGACGACGTCGATCGGCGGCACGATCGCCTTCGCGGTCCCGAACGGGACGTACCGCTACGCGGTCGGTCCGATCGACGGGCTCCTCGCCGCGCCCGCCGAGGGGACGGTCGTCGTGAACGGCTTCTCCGTCGGCGTCTCCATCGACTGGTCGAGGATCACCTATCCCCTCACGTTCAACGAGACCGGGCTGCCCGTCGGGACGAGCTGGTCGGTGAGCGTGAACGGGAGCCTCCTGACCTCCTCGAACACCACGATCGTTGTCGGGGAGCCGAACGGCAGCTACGTCTGGCACGTCGAGGGGATCGCCGGCTTCGCCACGGCCTCGCCGACCGGCGTCGTGGTCGTGCCGACCGGACCCGCGTCGGTGTCCGTCACCTTCGCGCGCGTCACCTACCGGCTCACGTTCACCTCGACCGGTCTCCCGAGCGGGACGGGCTTCACGGTGGTGCTCGCGGGGGTGTCGGGGACGACCTCGGGGAGCTCGATCACGTTCACGGAGCCGAACGGGACGTTCGGCTACGTGGTGGGGAACGTGTCCGGGTGGCGGGCGTCCGTCTACACCGGGACGGTGACGGTGTCGGGGAGCTCGGTGGGGGTGGTGGTCGCGTGGACGGAGGCGACGTACCCGGTGACGTTCAC
>JASHUV010000187.1 GCA_030039825.1 Thermoplasmata archaeon | reverse complement strand
CCGCGGGCTCGACCTCGCCGTGGCGTTCCGCGAGTCGGCGAGCTCGGTCGGCGGCGAAGGCGGCGGCCACCGCGTGGCGAGCGGGGCGACGATCCCGGCGGCGTCGCGGGACGCCTTCCTCGCCGAGATGGATCGGCGCCTGAGCGCCCAGCTGCCCCTCGGGGAGGCCTCGTGAGCGCGCCGACCCCCCCGGCGGCGCCGGCGAAGGACGACCCGTCCCGGGTGCACGACCACTCGGTGGAGCGGGAGATGCACCGCTCCTACATCGATTACGCGATGAGCGTCATCGTCGGGCGGGCCCTGCCCGACGGGCGGGACGGTCTGAAGCCGGTCCAGCGCCGCATCCTCTGGTCGATGTGGGAGAGCGGCGCGACGCACGACAAGGCCTACCGGAAGTCGGCCCGCACCGTCGGCGACGTCCTCGGCAAGTACCACCCCCACGGGGACCTCTCCGTCTACGACGCTCTCGTCCGGATGGCGCAGCCCTTCTCGCTGCGCTACCCGCTCATCGACGGGCAGGGGAACTTCGGCTCGATCGACGGGGACTCGCCGGCCGCGATGCGGTACACCGAGGCCCGGCTCTCCGCGCTCGCCGTCGAGGTCCTCGAGGACATCGAGAAGGACACCGTCGACTGGGACGACAACTTCGACGGGACGCTGAAGGAGCCGAAGCTCCTCCCGGGGAAGCTCCCGAACCTGCTCGTCAACGGGTCCGCCGGGATCGCCGTCGGCATGGCGACGAACATGCCCCCTCACAATCTCGGCGAGGTCGTCGACGCCCTGCTCCTCGTGCTCGGGAAGCCCGCCGCCTCGCTCGACGAGATCATGGCGAAGCTTCCCGGGCCGGACTTTCCCACGGGCGGGCTCCTCGCCGCCTCCGACGGGCTGCGCGACGCCTATGCCACCGGCCGCGGGATGCTGAGGCTCCGGGGGAAGGCGGCGATCCGCGAGCGCGACGGCCGGGACGAGATCGTCATCACCGAGATCCCCTACGAGGTCAACAAGACCTCCCTGCTCGAGCTCATCGCCGACCTCGTGAAGACCAAGCGGCTCGACGGGATCGTCGACCTGAAGGACGAGTCCGACCGCCACGGCACGAGCGTGGTCCTCGAGCTCCGCCGGGACGCCCCGGCGGAGATCGTGCTCAACCGCGTCTACGAGCACACGCCGCTCGAGACCACCTTCGGCGTGATCAACCTCTGTCTCGTCGACGGGCGGCCGAAGGTCCTGCCGCTCTCCGAGCTCCTCCTCCGCCACCTCGACCACCGCCGGGACATCCTCGTCAAGCGCACGCGCTCCGACCTCGCCAAGGCCGAGGCGCGCCGGCACATCCTCGAGGGCTTCCTCGTCGCCATCGACCACATCGACGAGGTCATCCGGATCATCCGGCGGTCGGCCGACGCCCCCGCTGCCGAGAGCGCCCTGATGGGGAAGTTCCTGCTCTCGAGCGAGCAGGCGAAGGCGATCCTCGACATGCGCCTCGCCCGCCTCACCGCCCTCGAGCGCGAGGCCGTCCTGACCGAGAAGGCCGCGAAGGACGCCGAGATCGCCCGCTACAAGGTCATCCTGGGCTCGCCGGCCGCGCTCGACGACCTCGTCCGGCGGGAGCTCCTCGACCTCAAGGAGCGGTTCGGGGACGCCCGCCGCACCCAGATCGTCCCGGTCTTCACGGAGCGCACCCTCGAGGATCTCATCCCCGACACGGACGTCGTGGTCCTCGTCACCCGCGACGGCTACATCAAGCGCCTCCCGCTCGACCAGTACCGCCGGCAGCGCCGCGGGGGTCGCGGCCTCGTCCGGATGGAGACGAAGGAGGAGGACTACGTCATCCGGACCTTCCTCACCCGGACCCACGACAACCTCCTGTTCTTCACGAACCTCGGACGCGTCTACCGGTTGAAGAGCTACGAGCTGCCCGAGGGGGGTCGCCACGCGAAGGGGAAGGCCGTCGTGAACCTCCTGCCGAAGCTCAAGCCGACGGAGAGCGTCCAGACGCTCCTCGCCGTCCGGGACCTCGCGACGGAGGGCTCCCTCCTCTTCGCGACCAAGAACGGTCTCGTCAAGCGCACCGGCCTCGACGAGTTCCAGAACATCCGCACGAACGGCATCCAGGCCGTCCTCCTCGAGGAGGGCGACGAGCTCGTCGACGTCGCCCTCCTGACCGGGGAGACCTCCGAGACGGTGCTCGCGACCCGCTCCGGTCAGCTCGTCCGCTTCCCCGTCGGCGAGATCCGGCCGACGGGTCGGGCCACCTACGGCGTCATCGGGGTGCGGCTCTCGGAGGAGAAGGGCGACCGGGTCGTGGCGATGGCGCCGGTCGACGCCCGGTTCCCCGACCTCCTGACGATCACCTCCACCGGCTTCGGGAAGCGCTCGCCGGTCGACGACTACCGCGAGACGAAGCGGGGCGCCCACGGCGTCCGCACGATCCGGACCGGCGGCCGGAACGGCGAGGTCGTCGCGGTCCTGCCGACCTCCGAGGCGAGCGAGGTCCTCGTGACGACCCAGCGCGGGATCGCGATCCGCCTCTCCGCCGCCTCGATCCGCTCCCAGGGCCGGCTGACCCTCGGCGTGCGGATCATCCGGCTCGACGAGGGCGACGAGGTGAAGGACGTGACGCTCCTCCCCGCCGCGATCGGCGGCGCCGAGGCCGTGACCGAGGACCCCGCGGGGCCGGCCGGGACCGACGACGGCGGCGACGGGGGGGAGGAGGGCGAGGACGGGCCCTCCGACGAGGGACCGGAGGGCCGCGCCGACGATGAAGAGGCGGGCGAGGGGTAAGCCCATCAAGCACTGCCCCCACTGCAACTCGAGCGACCTCGAGATCGTCGGGGGCATGATCCTCGGCCAGGTCTACCACTGCCGTTCCTGCGACTACGTCGGCTCGCTCGTCTACGAGACCGACGCGCCGCTCGACGCGAAGGGCGCCTGAGGGGCCCCGGGGGCCGGGCCACCTAGTCGGCGCCCGTCACGAGCGCCTCCTCCTCCGCCACGGCGCCCCGCAGCCGGTCCGCGAGCTTCAGCGCGCGGACGGTGGGCCGGACCGAGTGGACCCGGACGATCTCGGCCCCGGCGAGGGCGGCCGCGACGGCGGCGGCGAGGCTCGCCTCCTCGCGGTCCCCGACGGGCGCGCCGCCGAGCACGGCGCCGAGGAACGACTTCCGGGAGGCCCCCACGACGACCGGGTGGCCGAGCGAGCGGAACTCGCCGAGGTGGGCGAGGAGCTCGAGGTCCTGGCCCGGTCCCTTGCCGAAGCCGAGGCCCGGGTCGACGAGCAGGCGGTCCGAGGCGACCCCGTCGGCCTCGGCGAGGGCGCACGCATCGGCGAGCGCGCCGTAGACCTCCCCGCGCAGGTCGGCGTACTCGAGGTGCTCGCGCATCGTCGTCGGGTCCCCGCGCATGTGCATGACGATCGCCGGGGCGCCGGTCCGCGCGAGGACCTGGCGCATCGCCGGGTCGCGGAGGCCGCTCACGTCGTTCACGACATCGGCGCCGGCGGCGAGCGCCTTCTCGGCGACCTCCGCGTGCCGCGTGTCCACCGAGATCGGCACGCTCACCTCGCTCCCGAGCCGGGAGAGCACCGGGGCGAGGCGCTCCCACTCCTCGTCGGGGGCGACGGCGAGGGCCCCGGGGCGCGTCGACTCCGCCCCGATGTCGAGGAGGTCGGCCCCCTCCTCGACGAGGCGGACCGCCTGGATCACGGCCGCCTCCGGGTCGGCGAAACGACCCCCGTCGGAGAAGCTGTCGGGCGTCACGTTCAGGACGCCCATCACGCGGGTCCCCCCCCCGACGGTGAACGAGCGGTGGAGGCCGGGGATCGTCCGTTCCTTCCGGCGGAGCCGGTGGTCGAGGGCCGATCCGATCGCTTCCCCGATGGCGGCGAGCCCGAACGGCTGCCGGGCGAGCTTCGGCAGGACGCGTCGGTACTGCCCGTACGTCGCGAGGAGGACGACACCGGTCCGCGCCGCGGTGTGGTCGGCGACGCCCCGGGCGTGGGCGGAGTCCCCCCCGACGGCGAGGAGCTCCTGCTTGAGGAGCGGCGCCGCCTTGAGCGGCACGTCGTCGAGGTGGATCGGGTAGATGCGGGCCTTCCGGGCCATGATCCCGACGCCCTCCGGGTCCGAGGCGGTCCGGGCGATCTCCGCCGCCGTCTCGGTGAGCGTGCCGAGGTCGAGGACCCGGGCGTGGAAGCGATTCGGTCCGCTCCCCCTCCCTCCGCCGCCCTCCGGCACGTCGCGGGGAGGGGGGCGCGCGATTAAAGGCTCCCCGAGCGAGGCCCGCCCGGGAGGCGCTCACGTGGCGGACGGCGCTCGGACGGGCGGCCGAACGATCGCCCTCGAGGGGGCGTCGGGCGTCGGCAAGAGCACGGTCGCCCGCCGGCTCGCCGAGGCGCGCGGGGCGGTCCTCATCGACGAGGCGTTCGACCGGGTCGAGCCGCGGCCCGCGCTCGCGGCGCGCGACGTCCGATGGGCGCGGGAGGTCGAGGGCCGGCTCCTGCGCGAGGAGCTCCGGCGGTACGCGGAGGCGGAACGGGCCCGACGACGGGGCGCGGAGGTCGTGCTCGACACGGCGTTCTTCGGCCCGGTCTCCTACACCGCCGGGCTCGTCCGGGAGCGCCCGGAGCTCGCACCGGCGCTCCGCGTCCTCCTCCTCCGCGCGCGGAGGGCGATCGCCGGCGGACGCCTCGGCCTCCCCGACCTGACCGTCTACCTCGATCTCGACCCCCGCGCGACCGCCCGGCGGGTGGCGGGGGACCCGCGGGTCCATCCCCCGACCCTCGCCGGGCAGCACGCCCTCGTGGGGCGGTACGAACGCGCGGTGTGGCGGAGCTCCGTCCGTCCGATCCTCGGCGATCGGATGATCGTCCTGGCGGCCACGGGGCCGGCGACCGGCGTGGCCCGGCGGGCGGCGCGGGCGATCGACCGGTTCCCCCGGCGCGGCCCGGCGGGGCCGGGTCCCGCCGACCGGGTGCTCGTCGCCTTCGCCGGCCTCCCTCCGAGCCCGGCCCCGGCAAAGCGTTAAGTGGCTCCCCTCGCGTCGGCGCGCTCCGAGACCGGGTCTCCCGGTAGGTCGCTGACATGGGCAAGGGCACACCGTCCCGTCGCGGCGGGAAGATCGTCCACGTCGTGTGCCGCCGATGCGGCAAGCACGCCTACCACCGGCAGAAGGGCGTCTGCGCCTCCTGCGGGTT
>JASHUV010000186.1 GCA_030039825.1 Thermoplasmata archaeon | reverse complement strand
CCGAAGGTGACGGCGTCGGCGACGGAGTCGGCCGTCGTGCCGAAACGGCCCGAGGGAAGCCCGCTCCGGCGGTGGAGCCAGCCGTCGAGGCCGTCGAACCCGAGCCCGCTCGTGACGAGCACCATCGCCCAGAGGGCGTTCCCGGCGAGGAGGTAGAGGATCGCCCCGACGCCGAGGGCGGCGTTCGCCGCCGTCGCGAGGTTCGCGAAGAGGCCGAGGATCGGCCTCAGGGCCGCTCCTCCGCGAGCGAGGTCCGTCCCGCGCGCACCCGGTCGCCCACCCGGACGAGGACCCGGACGCGCTCCGCCGGGAGGAGGACATCGACGCGCGAACCGAGCGCGATCATCCCGAGCCGGTCCCCCTTCGACCGCACCTCGCCGACCCCGACGTAGGAGACGAGCCGCTTCGCCACCATCCCGGTCATCTGGATGACGTCGACGGGACCGAGGGAGGTCGACAGCGTGTAGCGGCGCTGGAGGTTGTGGAGGGCGTCCGGATGGTAGGCCGGCCGGAAGCCCTCCCCCGTCGTTTCGATCGCCTCGACGCGGCCGCCGATCGGGAAGCGGTTGACGTGGACGTCGGTGACGTTCATGAACGTCGCGATGCGCACGCGCTCGCCCTCGCGCCCGATCCCGAGGACCCGACCGTCGGCGGCCGCGACGATCCCCTCGCCGGGTCGGCGCTCCGGGTCCCGGAAGAAGAGCAGGAAGAATACGAGGAAGACGAACGCGAGGACGAGGACGGCCTCGTACTCGAACGTCAGGGGGATGACGTGCGCCGCGGGGAGCGCCAGGAGGAGGAGGACGACGATGACGAACGGGACGAGGAACTGGCCCGACTTGGGCGCGAACACGTCGGCCGCGGGGCCTAGCTCTTCAGGACGATCTCGATGTTGACGCCGTCGGGGACCTGGATCCGCATCACCTGGCGGAGCGCCCTCTCGTCGGCGTCGATGTCGATGAGCCGCTTGTGGATGCGCATCTCCCAGTGGTCGATCGTGCTCGACCCGCCCCCGTCGGGACCCTTGCGGACCGGGACGCGCAGCCGCTTCGTCGGGAGGGGGATCGGGCCCGCGATCTCCACGCCGGTCTTCTGGGAGATCTCCCGGATCTGCCGGCAGACGAGGTCGACCTTCTGGGAGTCGATGCCGCTCAGGGAGATCCGGGCCTTCTGCGGCATCCGACCCTCCGAGCGCGCGAACCCGTCGAACCGACGACGGATCACGCCTCGCGCTTCTTGATGTCGACGACGACGCCCGCCGCGACGGTCTGGCCCATGTCGCGGACGGCGAAGCGGCCGAGCTGCGGGAACTCCTTGTACTTCTCGAGCACGAGCGGGCGCTTCGGCGTGATCTTCACGACCGCCGCGTCGCCGGTCTTGAGCGTCTGAGGGTTCTCCTCCGCGACCTGGCCCGTCTTCGGGTCGAGGCGCTTCAGGAGCTCGGTGAACTCGCAGGCGACCTGGGCCGTGTGGCAGTGGAAGACCGGCGTGTAGCCGACGGTGATCACCGAGGGGTGGTTCAGGATCTGGATGTTCGCCGTGAAGCTCTCCACGACGGTCGGCGGGCTCGAGGTGGGCCCGGCGACCTCACCGCGCCGGATGTCGTTCTTGTCGATCCCTCGGACGTTGAAGCCGACGTTGTCGCCCGGGATCCCCTCCGGGATCGACTCGTTGTGCATCTCGACGGACTTGACCTCGCCGCCCTTCCCGCCGGGCATGAAGACGATCTTGTCGCCGGGCTTGATCTTCCCGGTCTCGACGCGGCCGACGGGGACGGTCCCGATCCCCGAGATCGTGTAGACGTCCTGGACGGGGAGGCGGAGCGGCTTGTCGGTCGGCTTCTCCGGGACCTTGAGGTTGTCGAGCGCCTGGAGCAGCGTCGGGCCCTTGTACCACGGCATGTTGGGCGACGCCTTGTTGATGTTGTCGTCCTTGAACGCCGAGATCGGCATGAAGACGACCTGCTGGTCGACCTTGAACCCGACGTTCTTCAGGAGGCGCGTCAGCTCCTCCTTGACCTCGTTGTACTTCGCCTCGGCGTACTTGACCTCTTGCCGGTCCATCTTGTTGATGGCGCAGATGAGCTGAGAGACCCCGAGCGTCCGGGAGAGGAAGATGTGCTCGCGGGTCTGCTCCTGGACCCCGTCCGCGGCGGAGACGACGAGCACGGCCGCGTCGGCCTGGCTCGTCCCCGTGATCATGTTCTTGACGAAGTCGCGGTGGCCGGGCGCGTCGATGATGGTGAAGTAGTACTTCTGGGTGTCAAAGCGGCGGTGCGCGATGTCGATCGTGACGCCGCGCTCGCGCTCCTCCTTGAGGTCGTCCATGACCCAGGCGAACTCGAACGTCGCCTTGCCCTTCGCCTCGGCCTCGGCCCGGAACTTGTCGATCTCCTCCTGCCGGATGACGCCCGTGTCGAGCAGGAGCCGGCCGACCGTGGTCGACTTCCCGTGGTCCACGTGGCCGATGAAGACGATGTTGAGGTGGGGCTTCTGTGCCATCCGTCCTGGCTCCGGGCGCGCCGAAATTGTACCCCTATATAGGCGTTGTCGCGACGACGTTCGCGCGGTCGTCGCCCCGGCGATTCCCCCGGCCCCGGCTCGGCCGCTCCGGCCCGTGGCGCCCGCGGGCGCGGCCGGCCCCGCCCGAAGAAAATTTAGACCCCCAGCCCATCGCGGCCGTCGGATTACGGATCCTGCGCTGCTCCGGACGCGGGCCGCACGCGGGCTCGTTCCCCGTTCGGGGTCGGGGGCGCAGGAGGTTCGGTACAGCGATGATCTGTGAGATGTGCGGCAAGGAGGCGGCGTCGACGCACCGGATCGAGGTCGAGGGGTCGGTCCTGAGGGTCTGCGAATCCTGCCGCCACTTCGGGACCCTCCTCGATCCCCTGATCGCCCCGGCCGCCCCCGCGCCGATGGCTCGGTCCCCGGGACGGGCCGGTACGAGCGGTCCGCCGCCGACCGGCCGGCGGCGGACCGAGGAGCGCGATGTCTTCACCGAGATCCCGGAGATGGAGCTCGCCGCGGATTGGGGTCGGCGGATCCGTCAGGCGCGGGAGGCGCGGAACTGGACGCCCGAGGAGCTCGGGAAGCGCCTGAACGAGAAGAAGTCGCTCGTCCTGAAGCTCGAATCGGGAAGCTTCCGGCCCCCCGACTCGACGATCCGGAAGGTCGAGACCCTGCTCAGGATCCGCCTGCGGGCGGAGCCCGCGCCCGCCACGTAACCGACGCGCCGCTAACGCCGCCGGCGCGGTGACGGGACGAGGCGCTCCAGGAGCGCCTTCTGGGCGTGCAGGCGGTTCTCCGCCTGGTCCCAGATCGCGGCGCGGGGCCCGTCCATGACCTCGTCGGTGATCTCGAGTCCCCGGTGCGCGGGAAGGTCGTGGAGGACCCAGGCGTCCGGCTTCGCGACGGCGAGGAGGGCGGAGCTGATCTGGTAGCCCTGGAACGCCCGTTCGCGGGCGGCCGCCTCGGCCTCCTCGCCCATCGAGACCCAGACGTCGGTGTAGAGGGCATCGGCCCCCCGCGCCGCCTCTCTCGGGTCGTCCACGACCCGGACGGTCGAACCGTGGTCCTCGGCGAGCCCGCGGGCGGCCGCGAGGACCTTCTCGCTCGGGCGGTGACCGACCGGGGTCGCCGCCACGATCCCGAGGCCGACCGCCGCCGCCCCGAGCAGGAGCGAGTGGAGGACGTTGTTCCCGTCGCCGATGTACGCGAGGCGCCGTCCCCGGAAGCCCTTCGGCCAGCGCTCGGCGAGCGTCTGGAGGTCCGCGACGATCTGGCAGGGATGCTCGAGGTCGTCGAGCGCGTTCAGGACCGGCACGCTCGCGTGCGCCGCGAGCTCCGCGACGTCCGTGTGTCGGAACGCCCGGTAGACGATGGCGTCGAGGTAGCGGGACAGGACCCGCGCCGTGTCGGCGATCGTCTCGCCCCGTCCGAGCTGCATCTCCTTCGGGGAGAAGTAGATCGGATGACCCCCGAGGTCCGCGACCGCGATCTCGAAGGAGGTGCGCGTCCGCGTCGACGGCTTCTCGAAGATCATGCCGACCCGCATTCCCGGGCGCGTGCGGGACGGGTCGCCGCGCCGGAGCGCGGTCTTCATCGCGGC
>JASHUV010000185.1 GCA_030039825.1 Thermoplasmata archaeon | reverse complement strand
GGGCGTCGACGCGGCGGTCCGACGCGACGCCCCAGACCCGGAGGAGGAGCTCCTCCGAGAGGACCGAGTTCGGGGTTCCGTCGGCGACCCCCCGCCCCCGGGCGAGGACCACGATGCGCTCGGCGAACCGGGCGGCGAGGTTGAGGTCGTGGAGCGCCGCCACGACGCTCACGCCCCGCTGCTCCGTCAGCCGGCGGACCCTCTCGAGGAGGTCGAGCTGGTGGGCGATGTCGAGGTGGGCCGTCGGTTCGTCGAGGAGGAGGAGCGGCGCCTCCTGGGCGAGCGCGCGGGCGACGGTCGCCCGCTGGCGTTCCCCGCCGCTCAGCTCGGCGAGGCTCCCCTCGCCGCGCTCGGAGAGCCCGAGGTCGGCGAGGAGCGAGCGCGCGAGAGCGCGGTCGGCCGGACCGTCGCCGTCGAGCGGCCCGTGATGGGCGTAGCGCCCGTAAAGGACGTAGTCGAGCAGCCGTACGTCATCGCGGGCCTCCTCGATCTGAGGGACCCAGGCGACCCGGCGCGCCCGCTCGGCCGGCCGGAGACCGCCGACCTCCGTCCCGAACAATCGGACCGAGCCCTCGGACGGCGCGAGGAGGCCGAGGGCGATCTTGAGGAGCGTCGTCTTGCCGGACCCGTTCGGCCCCGCGAGCGCGACGAACTCGCCCCGGCGGACCGTCAGGTCGACGCCCGAGAGGCTCGGACGGTCGCCGTAGGCGGCCGAGACGTGCGAGAGGGCGAGGGGCGGGGCCCCGGGGTCGACCGGGGCGCTCACCCGCCCCCTCCGAACGTCGACCGTCCCCGCGAGCGGTAGAGGAGATAGAGGAAGAACGGGACGCCGGCGAACGCCGTGAAGAGGCCGAGGGGGAGGACCGAGGCCGGGAAGACGAGGAGGGAGAGGTCCCGGGCGCCGACGACGAAGATCGCGCCGGCGGCCGCCGCGCCGGGAAGGACGATCCGGTAATCGGTGCCGGCGATCCGGCGGACGATGTGCGGGCTCACGAGCCCGACGAACCCGATGATCCCCGTGAAGGCGACGGCGACGGCGGTGAGCAGGGAGGCCCAGAGGATCAGGACGAGCCGGACCCGCCGGCTGTCGACGCCGGCCGTCTGGGCGATCTCCGCGCCGAGCTGGAGGAGGTTGAGCTCGCGCCCGTAGAGCGCGAGGACGGTCCCGCCCACGAGGAGCACCCCGAAGGCGATCCCGTCGGCGCTCCACGTCGCCTCCCCGAGCCCGCCCAGGAGCCAGAAGTCGACCTGCAGGCTCGAGACCGGGCTGTAGAGCAGGAGGAGCGTCAGGATCGCCGAGATGAGGTTCGCGACCGCCACCCCGGTGAGAAGGAGGGTCTCGAGCGATCCGAACCGGCTCCGGGCGACGGCGAGGATGAGGAGCCCGGTCGCCGCCGCGCCGATGAAGGCGAAGAGCGGGAGGACGAGGTTCTGCTCGCCGACCCCGACGCCGAGCACGAGCACGATCGCCGCCCCGAGCGTCCCCCCGCCGGAGAGGCCGAGCAGGAACGGGTCGGCGAGCGGGTTGCGGAAGAGCCCCTGGAGGGTCCCCCCCGCCATCCCGAGGGCCGCCCCGGCGAGGAGACCGAGCACGACCTCGGGGACCCGCCCCTCCCAGACGATCTCCCCGTACGCCTGGCAGAGCGCGGGCGAGACGTGGGAGGAGGCGCACGGGGCGCCCGCCACGGCCCCGCCGCTGAGGCGCTCGACGAGGAGGGCGAGGACCGTCGGGGCCGGGATCGGGACCGACCCGATGAGCGGCGACAGCAGGGCGAGGAGGAGGACCCCGAGCGCGAGGAGGGCGAGGGAAGCGCCCCGGCCCGGCCGCCAACCCCTCGAGCCCGGTGGCGGCGCCGGGGGACCGCCGTCCGCCGCCACGGGAGGGCCGCTACGAGTGGGACGGGTGGAAGAGCGCGATGAGCGCCGGGAGCCCGGACAGGATCATCGCCGGATCGGGTTCGGTGATCCAGTTCGAGTCGAGGCCGCTCACGTTCCCGTCCTTGACCGCCGAGAGGCTCGACCAGAACGGCGCCGCGGCGTACGTCGAGAGGTTCAGACCGAAGCCCGTGCCGTACACGACGTAGCTCGGGTCGTCCGCGAGGACGGTCTCCCCGGCGAGCTCGGGGTAGGCGAGGGTCGCGTTCGCCGAGATGCTCGACGCCCCGGCGAGCTCGATGAGCGACTCGCCGAACGTCCCCGGGCCGTACGTCCAGTAGCCGTTCGAGTCGACGTCGTAGGTGACGAGGACCGGCGGGAAGGTCGTCGAGTAGTTCGAGACGAGCGCGGCGGAGACGGCGAGCTCCGCGGTCAGCTGAGCGTTCAGCGCGGCGGCGGCCGTCCCGACCCCGAAGATCCGGCCGAGAAGGCTCACGTCGACGAGGATCCCGCTCACGGTCGGCGGCTGGAGGAGGACGACGGGGAGATGGTAGGTCGTGGAGATCTCCTCGACGGCCGCCACGCTCACGATCGTCGTGGCGAGGACGAGCGTCGGGGTGAGGTTCAACAGCGCCTCGTAGGCGAACGCGGGCTCCGTCTCGACGCACATGGAGCCGGAGAGGTTCCAGTCCGCGATCTGGTCGGAGGAGTAGTCGTCGGAGAGTCCGCCCAAGTTCGGGGCGTAGCAGTCGACGCCGACGACGTGCGCGCGCAGCCCGAGCGCCACCATCGAGTCCATGATCGACGGACCGAGGACGACGACCCGCGCCGGGTCGTAGGGGACGGTCACGTTCCGCCCGAGGTCATCGGTGAGGGTGATCGACGAGGGCCCCCCGGGGGAGGAGGCCGCGGGCTTGAGCGCGACGTACGCCGCGCTCCCCGCGACGGCGATCCCGGCCGCGATGAGGATCCCGACGACGAACCAGGCGAGAGGTACGGTGCGGGCCTTCGGGGGCGCCTCGGACGGCGGAGCGTTCAACGCCATTGGATTTTCGGCAAACGCTCTTTCAGATAAGCGTTGGGGGGAGGCGGTCCCCCGGGGGCGCTCCTCCGGCGACCCGGCCGGGCCCCGGGCCTACGCGCCGGCGAGGTAACGGGCCCGGGCGCGCTCCACGTGCTCGTCGGCCTTCGACGAGTCGATGATCTCGAGGACCCGGCCGTCCGGACCGATGAGGAACGTCACGCGCCGGGCCCGGCCGTTCTCCCGCAGGACCCCGTAGGCGCCCGCGACGGACCGGGCGAAGTCGGCGACGAGAGGGAAGGGGAGCGCGTACTTCCCGGCGAACTTCTCCTGGGCCTCGACGGGGTCGGTGCTGACGCCGACGACCCGGACGCCCCGGCCGGCGAGCTCCGGGTGGATGTCCCGGAAGCCCTTCGATTCGATCGTGCAGCCGGGCGTGTCGGCCTGCGGATAGAAGTAGAGGATCACCGGCCCCCCCCGGAGGGAGGAGAGCTTGAGGGTGCGCCCGTCGTTCGTCGGCGCGTCGAAGTCCGGGGCGATCTCGCCGATCTCGACCATGGCCGCCGAGCGCGCGCGGGTATATGAGGCCCGGGACGGGCGCGACGGGGAAAGGGTTCGGTCCGCGACCGCCCCGGGCTCTCGGGGCCGCGACCGTCGGGGCGGAGCGGCCTACGGCTCCCGCGCGTTCCCGTCCTCGCTGATCGCCTCGAGCTCCGCGAGGGTCTGGTCGATGTTCGTCCGGCTCGCCGGCGCGTTCGCGGGCGCGGCGC
>JASHUV010000184.1 GCA_030039825.1 Thermoplasmata archaeon | reverse complement strand
GCGGGGATCGGGAACGACGAGGCCGCGGAGATCCTCGCGTCGGCGTGCGCGTCGGTCCGTGACGAGCTCGGGAGCGAGGTCCGGCCCGGCCTCGACCTCGCGGCGAGCGAGCTCTTCCGCGACGGGGCCTACCATTACCGCGACGGCCGCCGATCCCCGGGCGAGCAGGTCGATCTCGTGGCGGAGCTCGTCGACCGCCTCCGGCTCGCCTACGTGGAGGACCCGTTCGACCAGGACGACGTCGAGGGGTTCGCCGAGCTGACCCGACGGGTCGGGGCGCGCACGCTCATCGTCGGCGACGACATCTACGCGACCCGGCGCGAGCGCGTCGCGGAGGGGATCCGGGCGCGGGCCTCGAACGCCGTCCTCGTCAAGGTGAACCAGGTCGGCACCCTCACCGACGCGCTCGCGACGGTCGACCTCGCCCGCGCGAACGGGATCGCCGTGGTCGCCTCGCACCGCTCGGGCGAGACGAACGACGGCTGGCTCGCCCACCTCGCGCTCGCCGCCGGCGCCGCGGGGCTCAAGTGCGGCCTCTTCGGGGGCGAACGCGCGGCAAAGCTAAATGAACTCCGGCGTGTCGCGGCCGCGTCGGAGGACCCCACGTGATGCCCGAGATCGAGGCCGAGGAGGACCACTCCTCCGCCTCGGAGACGCAGGACACCGAGCCCGGCGAGCTCCTCGTCCCGGAGGAGACCTACCTGACGAGCGGCGTGCACATCGGCACGCAGCAGAAGTCGGCCTCGATGCGCCGCTTCGTCTTCAAGGTCCGTTTCGACGGGCTCCACGTCCTCGACATCCGCGAGACCGACCGGCGGATCCGCCGGGCGGCGAAGTTCCTCGCGGGCTTTCCCCCCGAGAAGGTCCTCGTGGTCTCCCAGCGCCAGTACGGCCAGAAGCCGGTCCGGGTCTTCGCGAAGGCCACGGGCGCGGTCTCCTTCGCCGAGCGGTTCGTGCCGGGTTGCCTCACGAACCCGAACCTCGAGGAGTACTACGAGCCGAAGGTCCTGCTCGTGACCGACCCGGCGACCGACCAGCAGGCCCTGTCGGAGGCCGTCTCGATCGGGATCCCCGTCGTCGGCCTGTGCGACGTCAACAACGAGACCCGCCACGTGGACCTCGTGGTCCCCGCGAACAACAAGGGGCGCGTCGCCCTCGCCACCGTCTACTGGCTCCTCGCGCGGGAGGTCGTCCGGGCCCGGTCCGGGCCGGAGAGCCCCTTCCCGCTCACGATCGAGGACTTCCAGGCGGCGCTCTAACCCGGCGCCCCGCCCTCCGGGCGGCGCCGGCGGCCGAGGAGCCGCCCGACGACGAACGCGACGGGGAGGATCGCGAGGAGGGCGAGCACCTCCGCGCCCCCCGGACCGCTCGGGGCGGGCGGGGCCGCCGGAGCGAAGGCCGCGGTCTCGTTGACCGGGCCGGCGACCGTGATCGGGACGGAGGCCGCGCTCCCGGAGTAGGCCGACCCCGACCAGCCCGCGAACACTTCCCCCTCGGAGGGCGACGCGCTCAGCCGGACCGACGTCCCGGCGGAGGCCCAGGCGAGCGACGCGGAGGCGCTCCCGCCGCTCCCGGTGACGACCGTGACGGCGTACTCCACCGCGAAGTCCACGGTGATCGTCCGGTTCGAGGTGACGGACGCCGCGACGCTGCCGTTCCCGGCCGGGAGGTAGCGGGCCGTCGCCCCGTCGTCGACGGTCGGCACGAGGAGCGAATAGCTCCCGTTCAGGCCCGTGAAGGTCAGGGTCGGATTCCGCCCCGCGAGGAGCGTCGCGCCGATCGAGGCGCTCCACAGGAGGTCGGCGGCGAGCCCGTGGGCCTCGAGGACGAGCTCGAAGGTCGGCCGGTTCACGATCGGGCGGAGGAACGCCGCGGTCTCGGTGATCGCGCCGCCCACGAGCACGGAGATCGTCGTCGCGCCGCCGGAGGCGGCGCCCGCACCCGTCCCGTTCCACCCCTCGAAGAGGGCCGGCGCGATCGGGGTCGCCGACAGGGAGAGGAGCGCGCCGGCGTCCACCCAGCTCGACCCCGGCGAGGGGGAGAGGGTCCCGGGGCCCTCGCCGACGAGGGTGACGAGGTACTGCGTGAGGAACGTCACCGTCGCCGTGGCGTTGCCGCTCCAGGTGACGTTCCAGTCCCCGTCCGACCCGGTGACCGTTCCGCCGCCGGTCAGCGAGAGCCGGGTGGGGATGTACCGCGTCGGCTCGGTGGCGTTCGGCACCACGGGCGGGACGATGACGGCGATCGTCGAGGGCGCGCCGGACGACGCGATCCCGACCGGGGGGAGGGCGACCGGCCCCGTCGCCGTGAGGCCGGTGCCGTTGACCTCGACGGTGAACGGCTGCGAGGCCGGGAAGCCGGATTCGGCCACCGAGAGCGCGTGGACCGGCCCCGGTAGGGCGCGGAACGTCGCGAGCTCGTGGATCGGCCCGTACGGCACGAGCGTCGGCGCGGGCGCCGTCCCCGAGTAGGCGCCGGCGCCCGTGCCGGTCCAGGCGAGGAACTCGTAGCCGGCGTCCGGGGTGGCGTTCAACGCTTCGAGGCCGCCGGAGGCGACCCACCGCTCACCGGCGGGGGTGACGGAGCCGCCCGAGGTCCCGCCGACCCAGATCTCCTCGAACGGTGCGTAGACGAGGCGGACGTAGGTCGGCCCCGTGACCGCGACCGACGCGGGGAGCACGCTCCCGTTCTGCCAGCCGACACCGACCTCGAGGGTCTCGGCGTCGACCGCGACGACCTCGTAGGTCGTCCCGTCCCCGGCCTCGACCGGGGTCCCGTTGAAGCGGACGGTCCCGGACGGAGCGGTGAACTCGGCGAACGGCGTCGCGGCCGCGTCGAGGGTGCCGCCGACCGCGATCGACCAGGGGGTCGTCGGGGCCGGGAGCCCGACGGCCTCGGCGAAGAGGGGGTAGGGACCCGCCGGCGTCGCGACCGACGCGTAGGTGACCCCGACGTCCGTCGTCTGGGGGATCATCACCGGGCCCGCCGGGTCCGCGCTCGGCTCCCACGTGGTCCCTCCGCTCCCGGGGACCGGCCAGGGGAGGAGATCGGTCTCCGATTGCACGGTCGGGTCCTGGGTCCCGAGGACGGTGGCCGACCCCTCGACGGTGGCGAACCCGAGGGACGGGTCGGTCGGGTCGTAGGTCGAGACCGCCCAGGTCCGCCCCGACGGGAGCCCGCTCTCCGTGAACAGGAGCGTCGCGTTCGACGTCAGGCAGGCGACCCCGGGCGTCGGCAGGGTCTCCTCCTGGCAGAACCCGTTCACCGCGAAGCTCGCCGTCTCCTCGACCGGTCCTTCGAGGAGGATCGTCGTCAGGCTCGACGTCGTGTTGACGCTCCCGTCCCCCGAGCCGGTCCAGGACTGGAAGGTGAGGTTCGCGCTCTCGTTCGTCGTGCAGTTGCTGTTGCAGGTGACGACGAGCGGCGTGACGTTCAGGACGACCGTCGATCCGATCGGGTAGAAGTGGAGGCCCGGATCCGGGGTGATCGCGTAGTTCGCCTGGAGGCAGGGATCGTCCCATTGGAACGGAGGGCTCGTGCAGTTGCCCGGGGGCGTCGTCGGGTCCTCGAGCGCCGGCACGGTCGTGATGTTGAGGGCGACGTCCGTCAGGAACGGAACGGGGACGGGACCGCCGCCGGACCCGGTCGGGGCCGGACCCGAGGCGGGGGCGAAGCGGACCCCCGGGGACGGGGAGACCGCCGAGGCGGCCCAGCTACCGGCCGACGCGCCCGGCGCCTCGATCGGGGAGGGGGCGAGCGCCCGGTACGTTCTCCCGTCGACCGTGAGCGACCAGGTCGTTCCCGCCGGGAGGCCGCTCTCCGCGTAGAGCGACGACGCTTCTTCGGTCCCGGCCGCGGTATCCGACGTCGACGACGACGGTCCCGGGGTCACGGTCCCGACGCTCGCCGACACGGGTCGGAGCGACGGCCGATCCGCCCGGACCGCCCCCGATGGGACGGCACCGAGCACGACCGCGGAGGTCAGGACGAGGCTGACGACGATCAGCACCAGGAGGACCGGTCGGGAGCGCGCCCCGCGGCCCCGTCGGTCGGGCGCCCACCCGCCGAGCTCCGCGGCCGACGGGCCATCGGGATTCGAGACGGGGAACGGATCCGGACCGGACGCCGACCCCCCGTCCGGGCCCTCACCGGGGGGCCGACGGCGGCGGGCGAGGAGGACACCGACGGCCAGGAGCCCGACGCTCGCGGCGGCGACGACGCCGAGGATCACGCCGAGCGAGTCGAGGGGGCTCGAGGTCACGGCGACGGCCGGCGGCGCGAACGTCACGTTCTCATCGACCGGACCGAGGACGCGGAGCGTCGCCGTCCGCGACGTCCCCGAGTAGGAGCCCGGCCCGGACCCCACCCATCCGGAGAGGAGGTCGCCGGTCGTCGGCGTGGCGGTCAACGCCACCCGGCTGCCGAGCGGGAACCACCCCGATGACGGGCTCGCGAGGCCCGGACCGATGGTGGTGATCGCCACCCAATCCTCCGTCTGGAAGGAGAAGGACTCGTTCGTGTCGTTCGAGAGGAGGACGTAGAAGGACGTGATGTTCGGACGGTACTCGACGAGGCCTCCGGGCGCCTGGGCGTCGTCGATCACGACGGTGTACCCCCCCGGCGCGAGACCGGAGATGTCGAGGACCGACCCCGTCGCGCCGTACGTCGAGCCGTTGACCTCCGCGGTCCAGAGCGTCCCGTTGGGGATCGGCGTCGTCAGGTTGAGCAGGATGTCGTAGCGGACCGCGACGACCGGTCTCGGCGCGAAGACCGCCGTCTCCGTGAGGGCCCCGTCGACGAACGCCGTCGCCGGGTCCTTCGGGCCGCTATAGTTCCCCGGCCCGGCGCCCGCCCACCCCGTGAACTCCTCGTGGGGAACGGGGTAGGCGAGGAGCGTCAGGGTCGACCCGCCGGCGAACCAGGTCGTGCCGTCCGTGACGGCCTCGAACCCCTCGACGGCCTGGGCGCTCCCCCCCGTCGTGGCGATCGCGGTGACCGCGAACTGCGCGGAGAAGACGATCCCCACGGTCGTCCCCCCGCAGGCGGTCGTGGGGTAGCTCTCCGGAACGAACCGGGAGAGGTTCTCGGCGAGGTCCCCGAGCTCGTACGGCACGCTCAGCGGGTAGCGGCCGTGGTTCCCGGAGATCTGGCAGGACTCGAGACCGGGCACCACGAGGGTCGACGCGGAGGCAGCGTAGCCGGTCCCGCCGACATCGAGGTTCCACGTCGTCCCGTTCGGGATCCCGGTCTCGACGATCGTGAGGTTGAAGCGGTCGGTCGGCAACGGGTAGAAGCTCGCGGCCTCCTCGAGCGGCGCGTCGACGACGAGCCGCAGGCTGAGGTTCATCCCGGTGTACGCCCCCGCGCCGGATCCGGTCCACCCGTTCCAGCCGTACCCCGAGGCGGGGGTCGCCAGGAGGTCGACCACCGTGCCGGGCGCGACCCATCGGCTCGCCGTGGAGGGGCTCACGGTCCCGCCGGCGCCGGCGAGCACCTCGAGGAGGTCCGCGACCGTGAAGACGGCCACGAACGTCGCGGCCGAGCCGGTGAACGTGACGAACTGGTCGGCCTGGTCCGGGACGTACTCGGACGAACCGTTCGCCGCGTTCACCGGGAAGAGCCCGATCGGGTAGGTCCCCGGACGGGCCGTGAGGTTGATCCACGGCGTCGAGGAGGCGTACCGCGTTCCGTTGAACTCGGCCTGCCACTCATCGCCGGTCGTCAGCGCCGGGGCGTGGAGAGAGATCGTCTCGACCGGGGCCGCGACATCCACCTCGGCGAACGTCAGGTTGACGACCGGCTCGGCGGGGACGTCGACCGCGCTGCCGCCCTCGACCCGACCGAAGTACCGGTACCCCGTGGGCGCCGGTCCCGCGCTCAGGTCGCCGACCTCGTAGAGCCCGGTCGAGACGTTGGTGACGATCGACGGTTGGCCGACCGTCCCCGACCGGTTCGAGCCGTCGAAGGAGTAGCTGAAGCCGTCGCCCGCCGGGGCGCCCTGGGCGACGAAGCTCACGTTGTACTCCGCCCGCGGGTAGATCCACAGCGTCTCGTTGATCGGACCCAGGAGGTCGAGATGCGCCGCCGTGCCGTTCCCGGTGAACGCTCCGCTCCCCGTCCCGTTCCAGTAGACGGCGTCGTCGCCATCGGCGGTGACGTAGACGCCGTCGTAGGTGCTCCCGCCCTCGGCCGTCGGCCCGATCGTCACGGTGGAATCGATCGGGAGCCACCAGGGGAACGTGCAGCCCACGCTCGTGTCCACGGCCTCCCCGGCCTCGACCTGGGTCGACCAGGTCCACGACTCCGACTGGCCGGGGCCCTGGAGGTCGAGAGCGACGAACGGCGTATCGGCCGGGGAGACGGCGAGGGAGAGCCCGACCCACGTCGTCTCGTTCCACTGTTGGACCGAGGAGGTCCGATAGACCTCGAAGGAGCTGCCGAGGACGCCCGCGAACTCGTCGTAACCGAGCGGGGCCCTCGGAACGACCGGCACGACCAAGAGCGGGCGACCCACCGGCACGGTGCCGACCGAGATCGCTCCTCCGGCCGTCGAGAAGTTGTTCCCGTTCAACTGGACGGTCCAGGGCGTCGAACCGCTCAGGCCGGCCACCCGGAAGGTCACCGACGTCGTGCCCCCGGTGGCGATCGTCGAGACGGTGACGTTCGCGGCGATCGCCCGCGTCGATCCGCCGACCGGCGCGAGCCAGGCCGTGGCGAGCGCGCTCGCCACGATCGGGTCGCCGCTCGCATCGAACACGATGGAGGAGGTGTACCCTTGGTAGGACGCCGCCCCGATCCCGTCGCTCGCCGGGAACATCGCGGCGAGCGCGGGCGAGCTCCAATGGACGCCGTCGGTGCTCTCGGACACCCACGTCGAATACTCGCCGGACAGGCTCGGAGCGCTGCAGCCGCACGGCAGGCTGTTGTTGTAGTAGGAGTAGGCGACGTAGATGTCGCCGTCGTTGACCGCGATCGTCGGATTGTAGTAGGACTCGAGCGTGATGGCCGAGGAGAGCACCATCGGGGGCCCGAACTGCGTCGAGGTCCAGCTCGTGCCCCCGTTCGTCGAGCTCGCTTCGAAGATCGCGGCCTTCTCGTAGTTGAGCCACCAGACATCCCCGGAGAGGTTCGTGGCGCCGCTCCAGGTGACGTACAGGCCCCCCGTGGCCGTGTTCCAGGCGATGGCGGTCGACTCCCCGAACTGGAAAAGGTAGGTCGAGTTCGCGCCGCCGACCGTGCCGTACCCCTGATAGTTCGGCTCGAGCGCCGGGGCGACGACGTGGATCCCGGAGAACGTCGCCCCGCTGTTCGTGGAGGTGATGACGACGACGTCCTCGCCCCAGTAGGCGACACCGGATCCGGCGAGGGTCGTCGGGTTGATCAGCTGACAATAGGCCGTGCAGCTCCGGTTCGTCAGGTAGGCGATCGCGATCTCACCGGAGGGCCCGATCGCGATAGACGGGGAGAACGTCGTATCGTCCTGGTGGGCGTTGATCGCGCCGGCCGCGGTGATCGCCGGGAGGATGCTCGGGCTCCCCCACGTCGCGCCGGCGCTCGAGGAGACGACGAGCAGGGACTGGCTCGGGAAGAACGGCTGGCCGGGGAGCGTCGTCGAGGAGTTGACGGAGTTCTCGTAGACGATGTAGACGGTGTCGCCGTCCACGGCGATCTGGGGGCGGGAGAGGTTCCCGCCGGCCACGACGACCGTCGGGTTCGACCAGCTCGCCCCGTCGTTGACCGAGGTCGACAGGAGGACGGCATCGGCCGGCCGCGTCACGTACCCGACGATCGGCGCGCTGAGCCCACCGAGCGAGGCGACCGGGTTGAACCCCGCGAGCATCTGGGCGCGGGTCGCGTTGGCGCCGATGTACGCCGCGAAGATCTCCCCGGCCGAGTTGACCGCGAAGGAGGGCTCGATCTCTTGGAAGTACGGGCACGCCGCCGATCCGGAGCTCCCGACGAAGACGGAGGCCCCGAAGCTCACGCCACCGTTCGACGAGACGGCGAACGCGATCCGGCTGATCGATTGCGCCGAAGCGTTCGCGCAGGTGGTCGAGTTGAGCGTGGTGATCTCGGAGTAGCCGAGACCGACCCCGCCCCCCGGGAGCGAGAGCAGGGAGGGGCTCTGCGACTGGGGGTAGCAGATCTCGCCCTGCGGGGGCGTCGGGGCGCAGTACTCCCCCTGGGAGAAGGAGGCGACGGACGAGTCGTTCTGGAAGAACATCGCCGCGGGGGAGGCCAGGGCGCGCGCCGCGGGGAGGGGGGCCGCGCCCGCGAGCCCGAGCGGGGCGGCCCGGTCGGACGGCGGGCCTGCCCCGCCGAGCACGGACGGAGCCCCGGGGGCCAGCAAGACGAGCAGCAGGAGGCCGAGGAGGAGGGTCCGGCTCGCCCGCCGACGTCGACCGACGGAGGCCGAACCGAGGGCGATCCTGGGCGGGCTCGCGCTCACGCGGCCCGTACCTCGACCCGGTTCCATCCTCGCTCCGGAGCCGGGTATCCGCCCTCCGCCGGCTCCTAGGATGATGAGCCGCCCGGGAGTATAACTCCCCCTCGGACGAACGGAGGGCGGGTCCTTGCCTTCGGCGGCCGTGCGAAGAGGGGTCCCCGAGGTGAACGTCGACGTTTTATTCGACGGTGTCCCCACGGATACGTGCCGACCGCGGGCGGTCGACTCTACGAGCTTCTGCTCCACCACGGGGTTCCCGAGCGCGGCGCCCGGCTCTACCTCGCGGCGTGCCGGGAGGGACCGCAGACCGCCTCCGAGCTCGCCCGGATGACCGGGATGCACCGGGTGGAGGCGTACCGCTTCATCCGGCAGCTCGAGGTCTCCGGCCTGTTGCGGACCGAGGGGCGCGGGCCGATGCGCTTCGCCGCCCTCCCCCCGGAGGCGCTCCTCGACCGGTGGATCCGCGCGGCCACCGAGCGCCTCCGCCGACTCGAGGCCGACCGCACGGGCGCGCTCGCGGACCTCGACTCGGGCCTCCTCGACCTGAACGCCGAGGGATCCCGGAAGTTCGCGGTCATCGAGGGTCAGGAGGAGATCTACCGCTTCGTGAACCGACGCATCGGCACGGCGAAATCGGAGATACGGGCCTCCGTCCCCGGACTCGCGCTCGGGCTCGCCATCAACGGCGGCGTCGACCGGGCGATGCGGAAGGCGCACGAGCGGGGGGTGAAGATCCAGATCCTCACCGACATCCACCACGCGACCCGCTCGGAAGCGAAGCACTTCGGCTCGTTCGCCGACGTCCGGCACAGCGTGCACCCTCTGACCGCCCGGTCGATGGTCATCGACCGTGCCGGCGCCCTCGCCTACGTTTCCGGGCCGGAAGGCATCGGCGGGACGAGCACCTCGCAGGTCGCCGTGTGGTCCGGATCGCCCTCCTTCCGCAGCATCACCGACGACTACCTGCGCGGGCTCTGGCGACACGCGGTCCCGGCCGACCGCCGCTTCGTGGAGATCGAGAGCCCGAGGAGCGCGGTCCTCCCGATGCACACGGCCGGGGACCGGGAGACCTTCCTTCGGCTCCAGGAGATCGCCGCCTTGGGCATGAAGACGACCGGCATCGACACGCTCCGCTTCGACCTGCCGGAGCTCATCGGCGCGATCGGCCGCCAGATCGGTCACCAGGTCAGCGAGAACCTCTCCGGCGAGACCCCGGAGGAGGTCGCCCGGTCGCTCGCGGACTACTACACCCAGAACGCCCTCGGCCACCTCGAGGTCGCCCGCGCCCGGCCGCTCACCCTCAAGGTGACGAACTGCTTCGCGTGCGTCCGCCACTCCACCGAGATCGGGCGACGTCTCTGCCCGATGATCTTCAAGTCCGCGCTTGAGGACCAGCTCGGCGGGGAGTACGACGTGAGCGCCCCGGACCCGACCCGCCACGCGCAGCGCGGCTGCCTCTTCACGGTGGCGCGCTCCTGACCCGACCGTCGGGGAAGGCGCGGACCCGGCCCCCGCCGGCCCGGTCTTTCTGGGGGGATCGGCGGGAGCGGGAGGAGCTCGAACCGCCGGGCTCCTAGCATCTCGAGGTCGGGACCCGCGTCGATCCGGCCGATCGACCGGACGCCGACCCCTGCCGCTCTTCCCCTCGGATGGGAGGTGCGCACGTGGCCGGTCCGGACCGTGATCGCGTGCGGGGCCGGGCGCTCGAGCGTCCCCGGCGGTGACCCCTCCGTCCCCCGGACGAGCTCGAGCCGGATCACGATCCCCGAGCTCTCGTACGTCTCGAGGTCGAGGAGGCCAGGGCGCACGACGGTGCCGTCGCGCGCGGCGTGGATCGCCCTATTCGGCTTCGACCGGGGGGGTCAAACGGTGGTCGGAGGCGAACCCCGGCGGCCACGGCTCGTCGATCCGAAAGCCGACCTTACCCGTGCTAGACTGTAGGTCTTGTATGAACAGAGGTAACGTAACCGGGCCATGCCTTTAAATACCGACACCCCGTCAGCGTTAAACGTAAACATGACCGCGAAGACCGCTTCCAGCCGTCGTTCTCCGACCCGTCCCGTCGGGCCGCAGGGCCTGGCCCGTGGCCGCGCCGTCCCCGAGCCGGTGCGGGAGGCGCCGGTCCCGGCCGCCACGGCGCCGGACACCGACGCGTGCCCGGAATGCGGCTCCTCCCACCTGACCCGGGACGACATCCGGGGCGAGATCGTCTGCGCCGACTGCGGGCTCGTCGTCGATGCGAGCGCCCTCGTCTCGGACCGTGGCCAGCGCGGCGGGAAGGACGACACGGGCCGCGAGGCGCGCGGCTGGGGCCCCGTCATCTCCCCGCTGATGCCCGACAAGGGACTCTTCAGCGAGATCGGCGTGCCGACCCGCGACTTCCAGGGGAACAGCCTGTCCCGGCACGCCTCGGTGAAGTTCTACCACCTGCGCAAGCTCAACCATCGGCTTCGCGCCGCTCGGACCCACCAGCGGAACCTCGTCGTCGCGCTCGGCGAGCTCAACCGGCTCGCCGGCGTCCTCGGCCTCTCCCGGGAGGTCAAGGAGTCGGCGACGTACATCTACCGTCGCGCGCTCGAACACAAGGCGACGCGGGGCAAGAAGATCGTCGCCCTCGTCGCGGCGAGCGTTTACGCCGCCTGCCGGCAGTGCCACGTGCCGCGGACGATGAAGGAGATCATCGCGCACTCGAAGGCGACGAAGATCGAGGTCGGCCGGGCGTACACGCTGCTCGCCCGCGAGCTCAAGCTCGGCCTGAAGCCGGTCGAGCCGAGGGACTACCTCGTGCGGTTCACGCAGGACCTCAACCTCTCGAAGGAGGTCCGCCACAAGGTCCTCCAGCTGCTCGAGCAGGTGGAGCAGGTCTACTCGACCTCCGGCGTCCTGCCGAACGGGATCCTCGCGACGATCATCTACATCGCCTCGAACCTGCTCGGCGAGCCCCGCAGCCAGGACCGCATCGCCGCGGTCGCGAACGTCACCCCGGTGACGATCCGCAATCACTACAAGGAGCTCCTCGACCTTCTCGGGCTGCCGAAGAACCTCGCGAACCCCCAGGCCCGCGGGACGATCACCGCCCCGAGGCCGCCGGGGTTCGTCGAACCCGAGGGCGTCGCGGCCGCCAACTAGGGCGCCCGTCAGCCCGGACGGGTCCGTTCCCCGGGCGAACGGGGGGGCGGGATCAACCCGTCGAGTGGAGCGGGCGCCGGCACTTCCGGCAGTTGTCGAGCCATGGCTCGTTGACCGTCCCGCAGTGCGGGCAGACGAGGTTCGCCCGGGCGCCTCCCGCTGGCGGCGTCACGGGCGCCGGGGGCGGCGTCGGGCGGGCGGGGGTCGATGACGCCGGAGACTCGAAGTAGCGGGGCCCCGTCGGCACGTCGGCCTCGACCGGTGCGTCCGCCTCGGCCGGCGCGGGGCCGGGGGCGTCCTTGACGGTCACCTGGGTCCTCGGGACGTCGCGCGAGCGGGTCGTGTAGACCTCCTCGGAGGGCGCCTCGGCGGCGTCCGACGCGGGGGGCGCCGGGCGGCGGCGGCGGACGAGGACCACGGCGACGATCGCGGCCACGACGATCGCCGCCCCGACGGCCGCGAGCTCGAGGGTCGTCGAGCTCCCCGAACCGGAGCTCGTCGTCGCCACGGGCACGACGAGGAGGTTGATCGTCTTCTCCGCCGCCGAATCGCTCGCGTCGAGCGTGTTCACACGGATCGAGAAGTTGCCGGCGCCGGTGGGCGTGCAGGTGATCGACGGGGCGTTCGCCGAACGGCACCCGTTCGGTAGGTCGCCGTAGGAGTAGGAGTACGGCGGTGTTCCGGAGGAGACGCCGGCGGTGATCGTGACGCTCCCGCCGAGCGTCAGCTGGGGGACCGAGAGGGTCGGCTCGATCGAGAGGGGGGAGTTCACGGTGATCGTCAGGTTCGCGGTCGCGGGGTACCCGGCGGCATCGACGACCGTGACCTGGACCGCGGAGGTCCCGGTGCGGCTCGGGCGGCAGGTCACGTTCGGGGTCGTCGGGCCGGGACATCCCGGCGGCAGGTTCGAGTAGGCGTAGCGGTACGGCGGGGTCCCGCCGCTCGCGTTGACGGTGAGGTTCGTCGTGACCCCGAGCGTGAGCGCGGCGAAGGTGGCATTCAGCGTCGCGACCGGGTCGGTGTTGACCGTGAGGTTCCGGGTCACGTTGAGCGTCGCCCCTGTCGGGGAGGTGACCTCGACGGCGAGATGGGTCGAGGGGTCGGCGAGCGTCGGGTAGCAGTCGAGGACGGAGGTGTTCGACCCCGTGCAGCCGGCCGGGAGCTCGGTGTAGTCGTAGGAGAAGTCCCAGGGGGGGTAGGAGGCGTCGACGTTGAGCACGACGAGGTCGTGGACATCGGTCACGGCCGGGCTCGGGACGATCGTCGCGGCGAACGGGACGCCCTTCGGCGTCGCGATCGGCACGATCGAGAGCGAGCTGTCCGGGGCGTTCGCGCTGTAGAGGTCCCCGGTCGCGTTGTCGTAGGCGAGCCCTCCGGGGTAGTCCCCGACCCCGACCTCGTCGATGACGCCGAACGTCGTCCCGTCGAGCAGGGCGACCGAGTTCGACCGGGTCGAGGAGACGTAGACCTCGGAGGTCTGCGACGAGTACAGGACCTGGTCGGGAGAGTTCCCCACGGGCACGACGTCGATCGATTTCTCGGAGATCGCCCCGACGACGTTGACGGCGTCGGAGGAGGTGTCGGCGACGAAGAGGTAGCCGTTCGACGGGTCGAAGGCGATCCCCGCCGGGTCGGTCCCCCCGGAGAACGCCGCGGCGACCTGATCGTGGGTGACGTTGATCTCGCTGATCCGGTTCGCGCTCGGCTGGGTCACGAAGAGGAGCTCGTTCTCCGGGTCGTAGGTGAGCCCCGCCGGAACGGCCCCGCTGACGAGGTTGATCGTCGCCTGGGTGGTGAGGGAGACCGGGTCGAGCGACCAGACCTCGCTCGGGCCGCCGCAGACGTAGATCTGGCCGGCGGCGTAGAGGACGTCGGTCGGATCGTTCGAGCCGTCGGGGCTCACGACCTTCTCGACCGCCCCGCTCGTGGCGTTCAGCGCCGCGACGGAGCCGTCGGAGAGGGCGACGACGACGAAGCCGCCCGGCGGGTCGAACGCCGCCGCGACGGGCCGGCCGGGCACGGAGAGGATCCGGACGACCGGGGTCGACCCGGCGCTCGTCGCCGTCGCGTCGACCTCCAGGACCCGGTCGGAGACCGCGTCGGGCACCTCGATCCGGTCGGTGAGGGGATCGTAGGCCGGAAGACCCGGCTCCACGCCGACGATCTCCTCGTTGATGAGGTCGTCCGTGAGGCCGGAGACCCGCAGGAGGGAGTTCGAGGCGAGGTCGACCGCGTCGACCTCGCGGTTCGAGGTGTTGACCACCATCGCGCCGGGCGTTCCGGGGGTCGGGGCGCTCGTCAGGAGGGTCCCGTTCGGGAGGTAGAAGGAGACGTCCCCGGTCGGGTAGTTCGCGATGAGCATCTGGTTCGCCGCCGCGTCCCACTCGAACGCCTCCGGATGGCTCCCGGCCGCGAAGGTGAGCGTCTGGACGACGTCCTCCGAGGCGCCGCTGATGATCGAGAGGTACGCCGCGGTCCCGGCCCAGATCGTGTCGTTGACCGGGTCGAAGGCGATCATCGTCGGGTCGTCGTGGATCGGGATCTCGGTGGGGTTCGCCGTGAACGGTGGGTTCGCCTCCAGGACGGAGACCGTCGCGGACCCGGCGTCGGAGGCGAAGACGAGCTGATCGGTCGGATCGAACGCCACGGCCACGGGGTTCGTGAGGCTCGAGACCGTGCCGATGTAGGAGTCGTTCTGGGGATCGAGGATGCTGACCCCCGAGATGCCCTCGTCCGCCACGTAAACGTAGTCCGGGCTCCCCGGGGCGATGATCCCCTCGGGCTCGGCGTTCGCCGGGAGCGCGATCGTGGTCGCGTAGGAGAGCGTGCCGTTCGTGTCGGAGAGGTTGTAGACGTCGACGGAGGCGAGCGGCGGGTCGGAGACGAAGAGCTGGCGATCGACCTCGTCGAACGCCATCGGCCCGGGAGCATCGTTGACGCCGCTGTCGGTCCCGGTGATCAGCGGCCGTGCGATGCTCGTCATGGCGCCCGTGGCCGGGTGGATCGCGACGATGCCCGAGGACTCGGAGCCGTCGAGGAAGTCGAGACCGCTCTCCGGGTCGAAGGCGATCCCGCCGAGCCCGTTCGCGTAGCGGATCGCGGCGTTCCCCGCGAGGACCTTGTTGGCGAGCAGGTCGACGGTCGCCGACGCCTCGTCGGCCGCCGGGCCGGGCGACGCGATCGTCACGCTCCGCGCCAGGGTCCCCACCCCGGACCCGAGGGAGGGGCCGGTCCGCTCGGCGGTCGTCCCGGGGGTCCCCAGGGGCCCCGGTCGGCCGGCCGAGCCGGCGTGCGAGATCGAAAGGGAGCCCGGGGCGGCCGGAAGAAGGAGCAGGACGACGAGGACGGCCAGGAGGGCCCGGAAGGGTCTCCCCCGCTCACGGGCGCCTTCCGCTCCGGGCGTTCGCATGGCGAGCGACGTGAACGAGGCCACGGCTCGGATAAAAGTGTCGTTACTCCAATCCGCGGGAACGACCCGCTCAGGCGACGGCGTGAGCGAAGGTGGGCTCGTACTCCTCGGCGAGCCGCCCGACGATCGGGACGCTCCCTCCGCATCGCCGGCAGCGGTTCTCCCGGTCGAGGTTCCACGAGCGGATGAAGAACCCGTACCGCTCGACGGCGATCGCGCCGCAGTGGGCGCAGTAGGTGTGCTCGAGGGGGTGCCCCCAGACGTTCCCGAGGTAGACGTAGCGGAGACCCTCCTCCGTCGCCGCCGCGTGGAGGCGCTCGAGCGTCGCGACCGGGGTCTCGGGGAGGTCCATCATCTTGTAATCGGGGTGCCAGCGGAGGAGATGGAAGGGCGTCGAGGCGCCCAGTCGGTCGCGGACCTCCCGGGCGAGCGACCGGAGGGCCCCCTCGGAGTCGCCGACCTCCGGAACGATGAGGTCCGTGACCTCGACGTGGACCCCGCGCTCCTTCAGGCCCTGCATCGTCGTGAGGATGGGGGCCGGGCCCTTCGCGCTGATGTACCGGCGCATGAAGCCCTCCTCGCCGCTGCCCTTGAAGTCGACGCTGATGGCGTCGAGCTCCCCGCCGATGAGCTCGACCGCTTCCGGCGTCATGTAGCCGTTCGTCACGAAGTTCGCGAAGAGGCCCTTCCGGTGCGCCTCCCGGATCACGTCGAGCGCGTACTCGATGAAGATGGTCGGCTCGTTGTAGGTGAACGTCACGCCCTGGCAGTCGAGCTCGAGGGCGCGCCGCACCGCGGCGGCGGGCGAGAGCTCGCGACCGACGATCTCGCTCTCCTGAGAGATCTCGGCGTTCTGGCAGTACTGGCAGCGCCAGTTGCACCCGACCGTACCGATCGAGAAGACGCGGGTCCCCGGCCGAAAGTGGGAGAGCGGCTTCTTCTCGACCGGGTCGACCTGCGTCGCCGCGGCGCGCCCGTAGGAGAGCAGGACGAGCCGCCCGCCCTCGTTCCGGCGCACGAAGCAGAAGCCGTGCGAACCGTCGGGGACGACGCAATACCGGGCGCACGCCGTGCATCGGACCTTGCCCCCCGGGGCGGTCTCGAACAGCGTCGCGGGATGGGCCGCGGCCACGGCGATAACCCTCCGGGTGGAGCAGGCTCTCCTCCGCGATAACGCTGCCGGCCGAGAGGAGGCGGGGAGCCGACCGACGCCCCGTGCAGAGCAAGGGTTCTTGGGACGGCCCACGTCCCCTCAGCGATGGCTCCCTCTCCGGCCGCGGCGTCGCGCGCCGCCCAGATCGAGGCGGAGGTCCTGCGGAGGATCTCCCCCTCCGAGGAGCTTCGCGCGCGGGTGGGCGCGGCGATCGGCGAGCTCGTCGCCCGCGCCGAGTCCGCCGCCCACGCCCGCCGCTCGCCGCTCGTTCGGGCCCTCGTCGCCGGCAGCGCGGCGAGGGGGACCTACCTCGCCGACCGCCTCGACCTCGACCTCTTCCTCCTCTTCCCGCCGACGCTCGCCCGCGACGCCCTCGAGACCGAGGGGATGGCGATCGGGCAGGATATCCTCACCGACACGGAGACGCGCTACGCCGAGCACCCGTACCTGCGGGGCCGCTTCGCGGGCTTCGCGGTCGACGCCGTGCCCGGCTACGCCGTCGAGGACCCCTCCCGCCCGCTGAGCGCCGTGGACCGGACGCCGTTCCACCAGAGCTACCTCACGGCGCGGTCGACCCCCGCGCTCGCCGCCGAGATCCGGCTGACGAAGCAGTTCCTCCGCTCGCTCGGGGTCTACGGCTCCGAGGCGCGGACGGCCGGGTTCTCCGGCTACCTGGTCGAGCTCCTCATCCTCCGATTCGGCGGGCTCGATCGGCTCCTGGAGGCCGCGGGGAGCTGGCGGCTCCCGGTCCACCTCCCCACCGCCCCCGACGCCCGGCCGAGGGTGCCCGAGGACGTCGCGCTGGTGCTCGACGACCCGGTCGACCCCCACCGGAACGTCGCGAGCGCGCTCTCGCGCGAGCACCTCGGGCTCTTCGTCCTCGCCGCGGCGGAGTACCTCGCCCGCCCCGACCCTTCCTTCTTCGTGGTCCGGACGCCCCTCGCCCTCCCGCTCGCCGACGGCCTCAGGGAATCCGAGGCCCGGGGGACCCACGTGGCGCTCCTCGCGCTCCCCCGGCCGCCGCTCGTGGACGACATCCTCTTCCCGCAGCTCCGCAAGGCCGAGCGCGCGCTCGCCGAGGCCGCCCGACGTCGCGGGTTCGGCGTGCTGGGCACCGCCTCGGCCGCCGGCGAGAAGGAGCTCCTCGTCCTCGTCGAGGTCGCGGAGCGGCGCCTGCCGTCGGTGGAGGTCCGACGCGGGCCGCCGGTCGGGATCGATCGCGGGGCCTCCTTCCTCGAGAAGTGGACGGCCCAGGACGCCCCGGTCTTCCAGGGCCCCTACGTGGGTCCGGAGGGCGAGCTCGCCGTCGAGGTCCGCCGGACCGAGCGGGGGCTCGAGGCGCTCTTGACCGAGGAGCTGCCGCGGTTGCCGGCGGGCCGGGACCTCGTCCGCCTCATCGACGCGACGATCCGGGTCCGACCGCTCGAGGAGGCCGAGGATCGCCCCGCGCTCCGGACCGCGCTCGCCCTGCTCTACCGGCGGCGCCTGCCCTGGGTGGAGAGATAGGCGTCCCGCCGCGCGTCCGGTCAGACCGGCACGAGGTTGAGCAAGAGGAACCAGAGGCCGAGCCAGCCGAAGAACGTCGTCAGGAAGAGCCACGCCCAATCGCCCTTCGTGTACTCTCCCGAACGGGGCCGAGCGGCCCGGACGACGAACGGCGCCGCGAGCACCCCGAGGAATCCGAGGGCGGGGGCGAGCGCCGAGGGCGCTCCCGCCCGATCGAGGCCCCAGGAAACGACGGCGAAGAGGAGCGCGAGCGCGATGGCGAGCGCCGTCGCGATCGATTGCTCGTACTCGTGGGCGAGGAACTTCCGCTCGTCGAAGTCGGGGAACCGGAACGCCGGTTCCTCCTCCTCCTCGAGCTTGCGCTTCGCCTTCTTCGCCACGCGCCTCTCACCCCGGGCGGCGGCGCCGCGCCGCCTCGAAGAGCTCCCGGGCGTGGTAGGAGCTGCGGACGAGCGGGCCGCCCTCCGCCCCCGAGAAGCCGCGCTCGATCGCCATCGCCCGCAGCGCGTCGAACTCCTCCGGCGTCACGTACCGGGCGACGGCTCGGTGCGCGGCGGACGGGCGCAGGTACTGGCCCAACGTCAGGAGGTCGACGCCCACCCCGCGAAGGTCGGAGAACGTGGCCTCGAGCTCGCCGGGTGACTCACCGAGCCCGAGCATGATCGAGCTCTTCGTCACGGGGCGGAGCTCGCCGGCCCCGGCCGCGCGCTCGAGGAGCTCGAGCGAGCGACGGTACGATGCCCGACGGTCGCGGACCTCCGGACTCAGGCGCTCGACCGTCTCGAGGTTGTGGGCGAGCACGTCGGGCCGGCTCTTGAGGACCGTGCGGAGCGCCGCGTCGCTGCCGCCGAGGTCCCCGACGAGCAGCTCGACGCGGGCCGCCGGGGCCCGACGCCGGATCGCGGCGACGGTCCGGGCCATCATCGCCGCGCCGCCGTCCGGGA
>JASHUV010000183.1 GCA_030039825.1 Thermoplasmata archaeon | reverse complement strand
TCAACGGTGCCACGTCTGCGGCCACACCGAGAGGGGGAACCGAACGGGGGAGAAGTTCCGGTGTCGGGGGTGTGGCTACTCCGGCCAGGCGGATGTGAACGCCGCGCGGAACCTCCTCGATAAGTTCGAGGGAGGAGACGCCCACCCCGCCGGAGCCTACGGTCCCGGCTTCCCATCACCGGGAGTGGAATAGAATTCCATTCGCGGTGGAACGGTTCCGCCTCGACCTACCGCGGGGGGGCCCCGGGGAGGGGGCGCTCCTCGTCTTCGTGAGGGACCGCGCCGCCCTGACCGGACGGCTCGATCCCATCGTCGCGTCCGCCCGGGCCGACCGGATCACCTGGGTCGCCTATCCGAAGGCGGGCCAGCTCGGGACCGATCTCCACCGGGATTCGCTCGCCGCCATCGCGACGGCGAGGGGGATCCGCCCCGTCAGCCAGATCGCCCTCGACGGGACCTGGTCGGCGCTGCGGTTCCGGCCGGACCCGGACGCGGGCACCGGGCGGGCCCGGCCCGCGGGGCGCTCTACACCTCGAACCGGTGCCCGTTCTCGGGGACGATGACCTCGACCTCGCCGACGAGCGCGTCGGCGAGCTTCTGGCGGTCGTCCCCGTGCATGAGGACGACGGTCGTCGCCCGGCTCTCCCGGACGGTCCGAAGGAGGTCGGCGTGGCCGGCGTGGGCGGAGAAGTCGAACTTCTCGACCTCGCACTCCGGCCGGATCGAGACCCCGTCGACCGTGATGGTGCCGAGGTCGAGGAGCTGGCGGCCGTTCGACCCGTCGACCTGGAAGCCCGTGAGCAGGATCGAGCTCTTCGGGTCGTTGCGGTGCTCGGTGATGTAACCGAGGACCGGGCCCCCGTCGAGCATGCCGCCGGTAGAGATGATCACCTCGGCCTCCTTGATGGCGTGGCGGCGCTCCTCGGAGGACATCACGGTCCGGACCGACTCGACCACCCGGCGGAACCGGCGGCCGTCGACGAGGTAGTCCGGATGCCTCAGGTAGATCTGGTTGACCTTCTTCGCCATCCCGTCGAGCCAGATCTCGAGCCCGGTCCCCTCGAGCGCCAGCAGGACCTCCTGGGCCCTCCCGACCGCGAAGGCCGGGATGATCGCCTGGCCGCCGCGGTGGACGGTCTCGGTCACCTTCTCGCGAAAGAGCCGCTCCGTCTCCCGACGGTCCTGGTGCTCGCGGCCAGCGTAGGTCGACTCAAGCACGAGGACGTCGCACTCCGGAGGCGCGGCGGGCGGCGTCAGGTGGGTCGGGATGCGGAGCACGTCGCCGGAGAACAGGAGGTCCTTCGACCCCCGGAAGAGGCACATCGTGGCGCCGGGGATGTGGCCCGCGGGGTGGAACTCGACCTCGATGCCCCGGTGCCGGAAGGTCCCGTTCCTCTCGACACGTTGCATCCGATCCCCGAGCGTCCGGATCTCCTCCGCCGAGTACGGCGCGAGGTAGCCCTCGAGGCGCGCGACCTTCAGGTTGTCGCGGGCGAGGAGCTCGGTCACCTCGGCCGTGACCGGGGTCGCCGCCACGCGCGTCCGGGGGAGCCGGCTCAGGACGGGGCTCATCCCGGTGTGGTCGAGGTGGGCGTGCGAGATGAACGCCGCGTCGACGTTCGAGGGGGCCGGTCGCGGGTAGGTCGGCGGGTCGCTCGGGGTGATGCCGTAGTCGAAGAGGAGGGTGCGCCCTTGGTCGCGGGCCACGAGGCCGAGGGATCCGACCTCCGAGGCGCCGCCGAGGAATTGGAGTTCCATTCGGCCCGCGAGCCGGGTCGGCGATTTAACGTTGGGGCGGGCCGGACCGCCCGTGGGAGCGTGGATAACGCGTAATACGCGGTCCGCCGCTCCGGGGCCGTGACGGACCCGGGGGCCGAGGAGCTCGAGGTCCTCTTCCGGATCGCCGACGCGGTGCAGGGATCCGTCCGCCGGATGCGCCGCTCCCCGCGGCGCGGCGCGATCGTGGGGATGGGCGCCTTCGGGAGCCCGACGGAGGAGATCGACCGGGTCGCCGAAGCGCAGGTCCTCTCCGCGCTCGAGGCGGAGGGCGTCGACTGGGACCTCCTCAGCGAGGAGGCCGGGCACGTCCGACGCGGGGGGGACCGCCTCCTCGTGCTCGACCCCGTCGACGGGAGCCACAACGTCCTCCGCGGGCTCCCGTTCGCCACCGTGTCCCTCGCCCTCGGTTCGGGCACGCTCGACGGCATCGACCTCGGCGTCGTCCAGGACCTCGCCTCGGGCGTGACGTACTGGGCCCGGCGGGGCGGCGGCGCCTTCCGGGAGGGCCATCCGATCCGCGCCCGGCCCTGGGAGACCCGCGGCGAGCTCTTCTTCCTCAACCTCGGGCGCCACGCCTCGGCGCGCTCCGTCGCGTGGGCCGGGAAGGGGCGGCGCACGCGCTCCCTGGGCTGCGCCTCCTACGAGATGGTCCTCGTCGCCGAGGGGGCCGCCGACGCGTACTTCTTCGAGAACGACCGGCCCGAGCGCAACCTGCGCGTGACGGACATCGCCGCCGGGTACCGGATCCTCCTCGAGGCCGGCGGCGGGGCGACGGACGCGAAGGGCGTTCCGCTCGGGACGCTTCCCCTGACGCTCGAGGAGCGGACGAGCGTGTTCGCCTACGGCGATCCGAGCTTCGCGGCCGCGGCGGCGCCGGAGGGGTACCTGTGAAGGTCGGCCTCACCGCCAACCCGAACAAGCCGCTCGCCCTCACGCTCGCGAGGCGGGCCGTCGGGGTGATCGGCGACCGGGCGGAGCTCGTGATCTCCTCCGAGGCGGCGCCGGCCCTCGGCCTCGGGGGGCCGGGCGTCCCGCTCGAGGAGCTGGAGGCCGACGCCCTCATCGTCCTCGGCGGCGACGGTACGATCCTCTACACCCTGCGCCGGACGGCCGTCCCGATCCTCCCCATCAACGCCGGCACGGTCGGCTTCCTCGCGGAGTTCGACGGGGCCCCGGGGGCGACGTTCGACGGCGCCATCGAGCGCCTCCTGCACGGGGCCTACCACATCGAGGACCGCATGCGGCTCGCGAGCTCGATCGAGGGTCGTCCGCTGCCCGACGCGACGAACGAGGTCGTCGTCCACACCGACCAGGTCGCCAAGATGCGGCAGTTCGAGATCCTCGTCGACCGGCGCCCGGTCGGGGCCGTGCGCGCCGACGGCGTCATCGTGGCGACGCCGACCGGCTCGACCTCCTACGCCCTCTCCGCCCACGGCCCGATCGTCGACCCGTGGATCTCGGCCATCCTCCTCGCCGGTCTCGCGCCGTTCCCGCACACGCCGAGGGCGGTGCTGATCGACCCGCTGCGGACCGTCGGGATCCGGCTCGTGACCCCGGGGAAGGGC
>JASHUV010000182.1 GCA_030039825.1 Thermoplasmata archaeon | reverse complement strand
GTGGACCTACGCCCGGGCCGGCGTCGATCGGAAGGAGGTCGGCCGGGCCCTCGCCGCGCTCCTGGGCGAGGTGCGCGGCCGGCCGCCGCCGTCCCACGGCCGCCGGGTCGACCTTCCCGGCCATTACGCCGGCCTCGTCCGCATCGGGCGGGAGACGGTGGCGATCACGACCGACACGGTCGGCACGAAGACGCTCCTCGCCGCGGAGGTGGGGGAGTGGGAAGGCGTCGGCGAGGACATCGTGGCGGTGAACGCGAACGACCTCGCCTCGGTGGGGGCCCGCCCCTCCGCGCTCGTCGACTGCCTCTCCCTCCCCCGACCGGATCCGGCGATCTTCGCCGCGATCGGCCGTGGCCTCGACCGGGGCCTGCGGATCGCGGGGATGCACCTCCTCGGGGGGGAGACCGCGGTCGTGCCGGAGCTCGTCACCGGCTACGACCTCGGCGGGACGGCGATCGGCTTCTTCCCCCGGGGTCGGCGACCCGTGACCGGCGCCGCCGTGCGGCCGGGGGATGTCCTCCTCGGGGTGCCGTCGAGCGGGCTCCATGCGAACGGCATGACGCTGGTGCGTCGCCTCCTGACGGAGCACGCCGTCGACCTCGCCGCCCCTCGGCCCGGCGGCCCGGGCCCGCTCGGGCGGGAGCTCCTCGCTCCCACGCGAATCTACACTCCGGTGAGCGAAGCGCTCGCCGACCTCCCCGGTATCACCGGGTTCGCCCACCTCTCCGGAGGGGGCGTCCGGAACCTCGCCCGGCTGAGCGAGCGGGCGGGTTTCGTGCTCGATCGCTGGCCGGAGGTCCCCCGGCTCTTCGGCTGGCTCGGGGGCCTCGGCGGCATCGCCCCGGAGGCGATGTTCGAGACGTTCAACATGGGGATCGGCTTCGTCGTCGCGGCCCGCCCGACGGGGCTCGCCGCGCTGCGGCGTCGGCTCGCGCGGGCGGGCGCGGGGGACGCGGTACCGATCGGCCACGTGGAGCGCGGGTCGGGCGTGACGCTCCCCGCGCTCGGGCTCCACTACGCCGGCTACTGAGCCCGGTCCCGCTCGCCCCGTGGCTCACCGTTATCTCGGCGGTCCCGCTCCGACGCCGTGGCCCGGGCGGGCGGCGCGGCGACGGGGGCCGCGTTCCTCGCGCTCGGGGCGGCGTTCCTCTGGGCGGCGTACTACCCCCTCGTCCTCGGGGTGCATCCCCCGGCGGCACCGTCCGGGCTCCTCGCGCTGCCCTTCCTCGTGGGGGGGGCGGGGTTCGCCGCCTACGCCGTCGCGACGGGCCGTACGTCGAGCTTCGCCCGTCAGTGGACCGACCCGCGCTCCTGGGGGCGCGCGGGTCTCCTCGCGGGGATGCAGATCGGCGTCCTCGCCTCCACCTACCTCGCCGGGGCCGTCGACACCTCGCTCCTCTCCCTCGTCGGGGACGTCGTCGCGACGCCGGTCCTGCTCGCCGTCATCTACCGCGAGGGGGCCGAACGCTTCCGGCTCCCGGCGTTCGTCGGGGGGGTCGCGGTCTGCGCCGCCGGCGCGGCGCTGACGATCGTCGCCGGCGGGGCGGCGCGGCCGCTCTCGGCCGAGGCCGTCCCGGTCGCGATCGCCGTCCCGATCCTCATCGCGCTCTACTTCCTGTTCGTCGCCCGCGCGAGCCTTCGGACGCCGACGAGCGCGCTCGCCGGCCATGCCGGCCTCGGGGCGGGGATCTTCGTCGTGGCGATCAGCCCCCTCCTCCCGGGCGGGCTCGGCGGCCTGCGGCCGCCGACGGGGGACGCGACGCTCGACGTCGTGGCGATCGGCCTCACGACGTTCTTCCTCGCCCCGTCGCTGTACTTCCGGGCGATCGAGCGGGCCGGCCTCATCCTCCCGTCGGTCCTGATGGCGGCGATCCCGATCTTCACGGTCCTCCTCGCCTGGACGGTGCTCGGGATCGTGCCGCCGGCGCTCGCGCTCGCCGGCATCCCCGTCGCGGTGTCGGGCGCCCTCCTCGCGTTGCGCGGCGAGCACGCGCCCTGGGTTCCGGAGTACCCGGACCCCCCCGCGGGGCTCAGCGCTCCTCGAACTCCGTGAGGGCCCGCGTCCGGCCCCGGGCCTTCGACGCGCCGACCGAGGCGACCGGCGTGTCGAGGCTCGCCGCGGCCTCGGCCCCGGTCGGCGGCCCGGCGGGCGCGGAGAGGGTCCTCTGGCGGCCGCCGTCGAGCAGGCGATCGGTGTCCCACCCCCAGACCTCGGTCACCCGCGCCAGGGTCTGGGCGACCCGGTCCGCGTAGTAGGAGTAGTCCGGCTCCCGGCCCGGGGGGATCGGGCGGCCCTCCCGCCACGGCTCGATCTCCTGCGGGCTCGCCCGGCCGTTCGTGACGATCCAGGCGACCTTCATCCCGGGGATGACGTCGTAGCCCTCCTGCTTCAGCTGCTTGAAGACGCGCAGGAACGGCAGCCCGTCGCGCGTCGACTCGTTGTACTCCTCCTCGGCGCGCACCGACCGGGCGATGACGAGCTTCTCGACGGGGACCTCCTTGCGTCTCAGCCTCCGGACGAGCTCCCGGGCGCGCTCGAGCGCGGCCGCCGTGTCGCCGGCGAGGACGAGCTCGAAGACCTCGAGGAGCGCCTCCGACTGGTAGTCGAACGCGTCGGTCCGTCGGGTCTCGTAGCCGCGGACGACGAGCTCCTCCTTCGGCCAGACGGTCCGGCCGACGTAGCGCTTCTTCGCCCCGTGGCTGAAGAACGCCTCGTAGACGGACTGGAACTCGAACTGGACGCCCTTCTCGGTGAAGCGCTTGGAGATCCTCTCGCCGAACGCCGTCGCGCCCTCGAGCGAGGCGTCGGGGGAGAGCACGAAGACGCTGTCGGTATCGGAGTAGACGACCTCGTTCCCGTCGGCGGCGAGCGCGGCGATGATCGAGGTGATCGCCTCGCGCGCGAAGGAGGTGATCGCCGCGCCGATCTCCTTGTCCGTGAAGCGGTAGAAGCTCGAGGCGAGGACCCCGTAGAAGGAGTTCATCAGGATCTTCACCGCGTTCTGGAGACCGTCGAAGTACGCCCGCTCGGCCGCCGTCGGCGCGCCCGCCATCCGGCGGCGGAGCTGGTCGCGCTCGGCGAGGAGCTCCGCGAGGATCGCCGGGATGACCCCGGGCCGGATCTCCCTCGAAAGGAATCGGGCCCCCGAGGGGCTCACGGTCGTCCCGGCGGGAGAGAGCGTCGTGAAGCAGAGGTTCTTCGAGATGATGATCGACGGGTACATCGACTTGAAGTCGAGGACGACGACCCACCGGTAGATCCCCGGCTTGATCGCGTGGACGTAGCCGCCCTCGATGGGGGCGTCGCGCCGGGCCCGGTGGTTCATCGGGACGCCGACCCCGAGCCGATCGGCCCGCGGGATCAGCATCGCGTCGATGAACTGGCTCGTCCGGCCGTTCAGGCCCTCGTCGAGCGGGAGGTGCGCGACCGTGGCGAGGTCGGCGGCCTTGTCGATCGTCCGCATCTTCTCCAGGATCCGGAGCGCGAGGTCGGCGTCGTGCTCGCAGTACTCGACGACCCGATCGGGGTCCTTCGCCCACTCCGACTCGATGTTGCGTCGGTCGACGTCGAGCTTCGCGTCGTTGAGGAAGGTCCGGGCGACGAACTCGAGGGACTCCTGCTTGGGCCGGAGGTCCCGGCGCACCGACCACCAGGCGTCGGCGACGACGCGGCCGGCGGCCCGCCAGAGACGGTCGCCGGCCTCGTGGAACGGCCCCCGGTCCCGGCCGACGGGGAGCTCCACGCCGAGGGCGGCGGCGCGCTCGACGAGGAGCGGAAGGTCATACCCGCCGATGTTGTAGCCGGTGACGATGTCGGGGTCCTCCCGGAGGAGGACGTCGGAGAACCCGGCGAGGATCGCCGCCTCCTCCCCCCGGAGACGGAACGTCGTGCGGCTCCCGTCGGCCCGTCGGACGACGCCGCACAGGCAGTAGATCGTCCGCTCGCGGATCGCGTTCTCGATGTCGAAGGCGAGGGTGGTGAGGCCGGGCCGGAACGGTTCGGAGGCGGCGATGTCCCGCGTCCCGTCATGGACGATGCGGACGACGCGGGCGGAGGCGTACGACGCGGCGATCTCGGGCGCCGCCGGCTCCGCCTCGAACCGCACGGTGAGGCCGAGCCCCTTGTCGTAGAGGAAGCGGTGGAAGAACGGGATGTCCGCGGCGAGGACGCTGTGCTCCTCGCGCCCCCGGTACCGGTCCCGGAACTCCGGGACCTTGAAGGGGAAGCGGATCGTCACCCGGACCCTCGGGCGCTCCTCGCCGTCGACGAAGGTGCTCCCCGGCTCGACCTTCAGGACCTCGGGATCGGCCGCGAGGCGCTCGAGCGTCTCCGCGGACGGGGCGACGAGTTCGAAGTACGGCCGGAAGCCGTCGTAGCGGGCGACCACCGCCTCGCCGGTCCGGCTGCGTCCGTAGAGCTCGAGCTCGACCTCGCGCTCGTCGACGACCTTGTAGGAGCCGCCGAGGAGGAAGAGCTCGAAGGTCTCCATCGGCGTCGCACCTCCCCCCCCGTCTTAGGCTCGTCGCGCGAGCTCGGCCCAGTGGAGGGCGAGGCGCCCCACGTCCTCCTCCCACCGGGCGCGGTACTTGGGGGCGTGAAGCGCGGCGGCGGGGTGGAGCAACGGGAAGATCGGGCGGGGACCCCCGGCCCGTGGGACGCCGGCCGCCCGGGTGATGGGGGGCGCGCTCGGGTCGAGGGCCGCGAGCGCGTGCGCCCCGAGCGGGACGAGCAACCGGGGCCCGAGGAGCGCGATCTGGCGGTCGAGGAACGGGCGGCAGGCGCGGGCCGCCTCGGCGTCGAAGCGGTTCCCCGGGGGACGGCACTTGATGAGATTGAGGACCCCGAACTCCGACCCTCCGAGCCCGATCGCGACGATCGCCGCGTCGAGCCGGCGCCCGGCCCGGCCCACGAACGGGGTCCCGGCGAGGTCCTCGGCGGCCCCCGGCGCCTCCCCCACGAAGAGCACCTGCGGGCGGTCGGCGCCGCGGTAGAGGACCGGGTGCGTTCGGGTCCGGGCGAGCCGGCAGCGCTCGCAGAGCGCGACCTCCCGGGCAAGGGCCGCCCAGGCCGCGCTCGAGGCGCCGTCCGGACCCCGGCCGGGGCCGTTCTCCTCGGTGCGCGCGTCGTTCGCCGAGTGACCGTTAAATAGGGTAGCCCGGTGGCTCGGCCCCTCGTTCGGCCTCATGGCTCCACCGTCCGGTCTCCACACCGCGGGCAAGCTCAAGAGCCTGCGTCAGCGCCGCCGGTGGTCCGACCGGTACTACAAGCGGCGGACCCTCCATCTCAAGGAACGCTCCGACCCGCTCGAGGGGGCCCCCCAGGGACGGGGCATCGTGATCGAGAAGGTCGGGGTCGAGGCGAAGCAGCCGAACTCCGCCATCCGCAAGTGCATCAAGGTCCAGCTCATCAAGAACGGCCGCCAGATCACCGCCTTCGCCGTCGGGGACGGGGCGATCAACTTCATCGATGAGCACGACGAGGTCCTGGTCGAGGGGATCGGGGGCCGGATGGGCCGCTCCTACGGCGACATTCCCGGCGTCCGGTACAAGGTCATCCAGGTGAACGGCACGTCGCTCGACGAGCTCGTCCGCGGGCGCAAGGAGAAGCCGCAGCGATGAGCGGCCCGCCGGACTCCCCGCTCCGACCGCCTCCGGAGACGATCGACGAGGGCGAAGGGATCACGATCATCCGCCCGGTCCCGCCGCCCCCCCCGCCGTTCCCGATCCCGCCGCTGTTCGGGAAGTACTCGTTCGAAGGGATCGAGGTCCACGACCCGGGGCTGCAGCCGTACCTCTACCTCCATCCGATCTACGCGCCCCACTCGGAGGGCAAGTTCTCCGGGCGGCCGTTCATGAAGACCCACATGCACCTCGTCGAGCGGCTCGTCAACCAGCTCATGAAGGGGGGCAAGTTCACCGGCAAGAAGTCGAAGGCCCTGCGGACGGTCCGCGAGGCGTTCGATGAGCTCGCGAAGAGCGAGAAGGCGAACCCCCTCCAGCTCCTCGTGAACGCCGTCGAGAACGCGGCGCCGCGCGAGGAGGTCACGCGCCTCCAGTTCGGGGGCATCTCCGTGCCGCGCGCGGTGGACGCGTCGCCGGCGCGGCGCGTGAACGTCGCGATCCGCAACCTCGCGCTCGGCGCCATCACGGCGTCGCACAAGTCGACGACCTCGATCTCGAGCTGCCTCGCCCGGGAGATCGCCCTCGCGGCGAAGGGCGACCAGACGAGCTTCGCGGTCGGGCGCAAGGAAGAGGTCGAACGGGTCGCGCAGTCGGCCCGTTAGGCCGGCCGGACGGGGGAGGGGCGGACGTGACGCACATCCGGGCGGAGCTCGCGAAGGCGATCCCCGACATGATGCACAACCTCGACCAGATCCGGAACATCGGGATCGTCGCCCACATCCACCATGGGAAGACGACCCTCTCGGACAACCTCCTCGCCGCGGCGGGGATGATCTCGAACGAGCTCGCCGGGAAGCAGCTCTACCTGAACTTCGACGAGCAGGAGCAGGCCCGGCTCCTGACGATCAACAACGCCGACGTCACCATCGTCCACGAGTACGAGAACCGGCAGTACCTGATCAACCTCATCGACACGCCGGGGCACGTCGACTTCGGCGGGGACGTCACCCGCGCGATGCGGGCCGTCGACGGCGCCGTCGTCGTCGTCTGCGCCGTCGAGGGCGTCATGGCCCAGACGGAGACCGTGCTCCGCCAGGCCCTCCGAGAGAAGGTCAAGCCGGTCCTGTTCATCAACAAGGTCGACCGCGCGATCAAGGAGCTCAAGCTGACCTCCGACTCGATGCAGAAGCGGTTCACGACGATCATCACCGAGGTCAACGAGCTCATCCGCCGGATGGCCCCCGAGGAGTTCGTCGACCAGTGGTCCGTCGACCCGCGGGACGGCTCGGTCGCCTTCGGGTCCGGCTACGAGAACTGGGCGATCAGCGTGCCCTACATGGTCCGGACCGGTGTGAAGTTCAAGGACATCTTCGACTACGTCTCGACCGGCCGCTCCCGCGAGATCGCCCAGAAGGCGCGGATCAACGACGTCGTGTTCGACATGGTCGTGAAGCACCTCCCGACCCCGCAGGCCGCCCAGCGCTACCGCATCCCGAACATCTGGCGGGGCGACCCGGCGAGCACGGTCGGCCAGGCGATGGCGACGACCGATGCCGGCGGGCCGACGACCTTCATGGTCACCGACATCACGATGGACCCCAACGCCGGGGAGATCGCCACGGGGCGCCTCTTCTCCGGCCGTCTGCAGAAGGGGATGGAGCTGCAGGTCGCCGGGGCGAAGGCGAAGAACCGCGTCCAGCACGTCTCCCTCTTCATGGGGCCGGAGCGTCTCATGGTCGAGGAGGTCACGGCGGGCAACATCGCCGCGGTCATCGGCCTCACCGACGCCTTCGCTGGCACGACGATGACGAACTCCTCGGAGATGGTGCCGTTCGAGGAGATCCGGCACGTCTCCGAGCCGGTCGTGACGGTCGCGATCGAGCCGAAGCACATGGGCGACCTGCCGAAGCTCATCGAGACGATGCGCAAGGTGGGGAAGGAGGACGCGAGCCTCAAGGTGGAGATCAACCCCGAGACCGGGGAGCACCTCCTCTCGGGGATGGGCGAGCTCCACCTCGAGATCACCCAGTTCCGGATCGTCAACGACTACAAGGTGGAGATCTCCTCCTCGAAGCCGATCGTCGTCTACCGGGAGACCGTCGGCGGCCCGGGCGGCCCGTTCGAGGGGAAGTCCCCGAACAAGCACAACAAGTTCTACTTCGAGGTGGAGGCGCTTCCCGCCGCCGTCACCCAGGCGATCAAGGACGGCGAGGTCCCCCAGGGGAAGTCGTTCAAGGACCTCAAGACGATCGTCGCGAAGCTCCACGATCTCGGCCTCGACCGGGAGGAGGGCCGGGGGCTCACCGCCGTCGAGGGCACGAACATGCTCGTCGATGTGACGAAGGGGATCCAGTACCTCAACGAGACGATGGACCTCATCGTCGACGCCTTCAAGGAGGCGATGAACCGCGGACCGCTCGCGAACGAGAAGGTCTACGGCCTCAAGGTCCGCCTCGTTGACGCGAAGCTCCACGAGGACTCGATCCACCGCGGTCCCGCCCAGACGATCCCGGCGGCGCGTTCGGGGATCTACGGGGCCATGTGCCTCGCGGGCCGGGTCCTCCTCGAGCCGTTCCAGAAGGTCACGGTGAACGTCCCCCAGGAGATCCTCTCCGGGGCGACGCGCGAGCTCCAGCGCCGGCGCGGCGAGATCCTCGACATGACGAGCGTCGGGGACCTGCAGACCATCGTGGCGAAGGTCCCGGTGGCCGAGATGTTCGGGTTCGCCTCGGACATCCGCAGCGCGACGGCGGGCAAGGTGCTCTGGTCGACGGAGTCGATGGGCTTCGAGGTGATGCCGAGCGAGCTCCAGACGCCGGTCGTCGCCGAGGTCCGCCAGCGCCGGGGGCTCAAGCCGGAGCCCTACGACGCGAGCTACTACGCCGGTTAGGCGTCCCGCCCGCCCCCGCGAGGGCATCGAGCGTCGTCTGGTGGGTCGCCCCGCGCGGGCCCTCGGCGCTGCGCGCCCGGATCGGCCAGGCGCCCTCGCGGTCGAGCAGCCATCGCTTCCGCCAGAGCCCGAGGCCGTAGCCGGTGAGGCTTCCCGAGGTCCCGACGACACGGTGGCACGGGACGATGATCGGAACGGGGTTGCGGCGCATCGCGCCCCCGACGGCCCGCGCGGCGCCGGCGAAGCCGGCGCGGCGGGCGAGCGCGCCGTAGGTGATGGTGCGGCCCGCCGGGATCCCCCTCAGCTCCGCCCAGACCTTCCGATCGAAGTCGGTCCCCTCGAGCGGGTCGACCTCGAGGTCGAAGGCGTCGCGGTGCCGCCGGAAGTACTCGGCGAGCTGGCCGGGCGGGCTCGTGCGGGGGAACGGCGGGCGCCGCCGCACCGCGCCGGCCGGTGGGTCGGACTGCGGGACCCCGCGCTCGAGCAGGTCGACGAGGGCGACCGCCGCGCCGCGGTAGACGACCCGGAACGTCCCGATCGGGGTCGCCACGTCGGCGACCTCGAGCGGCGCGGTCCGCGCGACCTCGGGCACCCGCTCGCCTCCGAGGCGCTCCGAGCGCCCCCCGGGGCATAAAGGGTCGCGGGCCGGCCGG
>JASHUV010000013.1 GCA_030039825.1 Thermoplasmata archaeon | reverse complement strand
CCCCGCTGGACGCGCTCGAAGTCCTCCCATCGCAGCGCGACCGTGACGTGGCCGTAGGCGAGGTGCTCGGACGCGAGGGCGTCGGCGAGCTCGCCGGCGAGGTGGTCGAGGGCGACCCTGAGCTCGCCCGGGTCGGAGGTGTCCCGGTCGAAGGTGCGGTCGGCCGACCGGGAGCGGGGCCCCGAGGGCGCGTCGTCGTCCTCCTCCGGCGGCTCTCCGCGGGCGAGGCGGTAGAGCTCCTCGCCGAACCGGCCGAGCCGACGCCGGACGGCGGGGGGCAGCGATCGGAGCTCGCCGATCCGGGCGACCCCGACGCTCGCGAGGAGCTCCTCCGTCCTCGGACCGACACCCGGGATCGACCGGACCGACAGCGGGGCGAGGAAGTCGGCGGTCGCCTCGGCCGGGACGACACGGACCCCGCCCGGCTTCGCCTCGTCGGTCGCGATCTTCGCGACGAGACGGCTCGCGGCGACCCCGACGGAGGCCGGTAGGCGGAGCTCCTGGCGGATCTCCTCGCGGAGGCGCTCGGCGCGCTCGCGGGCCGCCCCCGGGTCCGGGAGATCGGCGAGCATCGCCGCCTCGTCGATGCTCTGCGGCGCGACGCGCTCGAACCGGGCCGCGAGGAAGGTCCGGACCTCGCCCGAGACGCGAGCGTACTTCGCCAGATCCGGGGCGACCCAGACGGCCTCCGGGCAGAGGGAGGCCGCGCGGGCCACGGGCATCGCGCTCTGGACCCCGTTCGCGCGGGCCTCGTAGCTCGCCGAGAGGACGACGCCGCGGGACGGACCCTTCGACGGGTCCGGTCCGACGATCACCGGCCGCCCCTCGAGCTCCGGGCGGTCCCGCCGCTCGCAGGAGACGTAGAAGGCGTCGAGGTCGACGTAGAGGACCCAGCGCATCGACCGCCCCGCCCGAGCGAGCGGCGAGGGGTCCTTGGGGATTTCGGGGCGCTCCCCCGGGCTCCGGTGGGACTATAGGCCGCTGCCGAAATCGACGGCCTTCGCATCGACCGTGAGGCCGCCGGGACCGATCCGGTAGGGCTGGACGGTCCGGGCGTGAGCGGTCCGCCGCATCTTGAGGACCCGCAGCGACAGGCCGACGCGCCGCCCGTCCTCGGCGGTGCTGTAGCCGAGCAGGATCACGCCGTCCGCGACGTACTCCGAGAGCCCGTCCCGGGTCACGGCGGGATGCGTCGGGTCGGCCTCCGCGGTCAGGATCGCCGTCGCCCCGCTCGCCCGGCACGCCCCGGCGAGGCCGAAGAGCGTCTGCCGCTTCGCGGGCTCGTCCTCGCCGAGCATGTTCAGGAGGGAGACCGAATCGACGACGATGCGCTTCGCCCCGCTCGCGGCGAGCTCCTTCGCGAAGGAGCCCTGGATCCGCTGGAGGTTCTGGCGCGTCTCCTTCGGGTCGAGGCGGAGGATCGTCAGGGCCCCCGTCCGGACGGCCTCCTCGACCGGCCATCCGAACAGCCGCGCGCTCTCGACGAGCTGGGGGGCGTCCTCCTCGAGGGAGAGGAAGAGGCCGCGCTCGCCGTGGGCGAGGCCCGCGGCGAGGAACTGGAGGCCGAGGCAGGTCTTCCCGGTGCCCGGCAGGCCCGTCACGAGGACGACGTGACCGGCGGGGACGCCCCCGCCGAGCATCTCGTCGAGGCCGGCGATGCCGGTCCCGACCCTCGCGACGGGGTTAGATCCGCTCATATTGTGTGGTCACGAGCCCGTTCAAGGCGCTCACCCGGATGACGAAGCGGCCCTGCAGCTCCGCCGGGATGCGCGACAGGACCGGCATGAACTTCTCGATCAGCATGCTCCTCTGGCGGTTCGAGCTGTGCGAACCCGCCGTCCAGCTGAACGCGAGCACGCCGTCGACCGAGTCGAAGAGCGCCTTCTCGGCCGACTCCCCCGCGACGCCGCGGGAGAGGAGGAGGTAGATGATCCCGCCCCATTCCTTGGCCCGCCGCCTCAGACCCTTCACGAGCGCGAGGATGCCGGCGACGTCGGCGCCGCGCCGGACGAACAGGTCGGTCAGGGAATCGATCAGGACGACCTTCGCCTCGGCGCCGTGCTCCACGGCCTCCGCGATGGCCGCCAGCGGGTCGTTCGGGGCCGCCGGGACCGCGGCCGCCGCGAGGATCGACGCGGGGACGGAGGTCCACGCGGCGGGGACCACGGAGTCGGCGAAGTAGGAGGCCGAGATGTCCCGGAACATGAGGTGCCGCTCGAGGGCCATGTGGTACTCCGGCTCGAACGCGCCCCGGACCTCGCGCAGGACCTGTTCCTTCGAACGCGTGACGCTGACGTAGAGGATCCCGCTCGCGGAGACGAGCGGTCCGGCGGCGGTGCCGAGGAAGAGCTCGTGGATCCTCGGGTCCTCGTTGTGGAGCATCATGTGCACCGCGGAGGTGAGCGCGAACTCCTGGTGACCCGCGCCGGCCTCGCCGACGAGCAGGACGACGGAGCCCGCCGGTACCCCCCCGGTCAGGTAGTCGAAATCGGCGACCCCGGTCGCGATCCGATCCCCGGTGTCGGCCGCCGGGCTGCGGCGCCGGGAGGGGACCGTGTCGAGGGGCGCCATCCACGGTTGCGGCGCGTTCGTGGCCATGCCGACGTTCCCGCGGCGAATGCCGCGACTCCCCTATTAGAAACGTTGGTTCGACGTCGCGGGCTCGGGCGTCGCGCCGTCCTTCCGGAACTCCCGGAGGAGGATCGTGGCGTAGCTTCCCTTCGGAAGCGAGAAGTGGAAGCGGACCGCGCCCCCCGGCGGGTCCGTGGCGGCCGCCGCCCCGTCCGAAGGGAGCCAGGCGAGGTCGATGGGTGGGGCCGGGACGAGCGCCGCGCGCCACGCGCCGGCGCTCGCGAGGTCCGGGGTGGCCGGTAGGCGGAAATCACCGGGGGAGATCGCTTCCTCGCCGAGGACCTCGCGCAGAGCCTCCCCGGCGGGACCTTCGGGAGCGGGCGTCGCGTGGCCGACGAGGGGCCCGGCCACCACCGCCCCGCCCCGTGCGACGAGCTCGAGGGCCTCGGGAAGGTTGTCCGAGCCGACGGGGATCGGGTCGCGAGAGTTCGTCGTTCCGTCCGGCGATCGCCTCAGGAGATGGTCCCCGACCAGGGGACGGTCGAGGGGGAGGCCGGCCGCCTGGCGGATCGAGAGCCACCGATTGAACAGGAACGCCTGGTAGGCGTGCACGAACAGCTTCCTCAGCTCGCCCGACAGGGCCCGCAGCGCCCGCTCCGGTGGGTGGCCTCGGGCGAGGTGGTCGAGCAACCGTCGCTCGAAACCGAACGACGGGGGGAAGCTCCTCAGGGCCTGGCCCGGGTCGTGGTCGGCGGCGTAGCGGCGGCGGGCCTCGTCGCCCTCCCCGACCGCGCCGGGCGGGACGTACGTCAGGTAGGTCTCGACGGCCCCGGCGGGGTCGCCCCGCGCGAGCGCCCGCCCGACGAGGTGCGTCACGGGGCGGACCTCGCCGAAGCGCTGGGGGCCGAAGAAGTTCGGGATCCCCCCGAACTCGGCGAGCTCGCGACGCGTGGCCTCGAAGCGCGCGGCGACGTCGGCCTCCGGTTCGGCGATCCCCCGGACCGTCACCTCGAACGCGTTGCCGAAGTGGTGCCCGAGGGAGAGCCCGTCGCGCGCCCGGTACGCCTCGAGGATCTCGACGCGCGGAAGGCCGATCGGTCCGGACGGCGGCGACCCGCGGTAGGAGAGCAGGCGTTCCGCGACGGCCCGCCGGTCCTTGGTGCCGGCCCAGGAGAGGGCGTGGGGCGGCAGCCCGAGGCGCCGGGCGATGCGCTCGGCGAGCTCGTGCTGCTCCCAGTCCGACGAGCGCACGCGCAGGACCGTGTACGCCCCGTCGGGGTCGGGCCGCGGGTACTCGGAGATCTCGCGGACCCCGAAGTCCTCCGGGCGGGTCTTGATCCGCCCGGCCGTCGGCGGGCTCCGGGTGGCGTAGAAGCCGAGGCCGAGGGCGAGCTCCTCCGGGGGCGGGCGATACGCCCCGGCCGCCACGACGGCGCGAGCCCGCTCCGCCGATAAAACTTAGGATGCGGACCCCCCTTTTCGGCCGGGATGATCCAGGCGACCGCCCGAGTGCTGCAGAACGTCATCGAGATCCAGGTGGGTCCGATGATGCACGTCGCCCGCCCGGTCGCGGGCAGCACGACCCCGATCGTCCGGCAGCTCTCCTCCCTCTTCTCCACCGTCTACCAGACCTTCGAAGACGCCGATCCGTCGGCGGTCCGCTCGACCGTGAGTTACCACGCGAAGAAGGACGAGATCCTCGTCCAGATCGGCGAGACGAAGTGGCGGATCGATTCCTCCGCCTTCGGACCCCTGACGTTCGACTACGCGGGCGCCCACTACGAGATCCACGAGAAGCTCACCGGGAAGTTCGCGATCGTGCTCGGCGAGAAGGTCGTCGGGGCCGGCAAGCTCGGGTTCCGTTCGTGCGTGATCGCGGAGTATCCGCCCGACCTCGAGCCGTTCCTGACCGACCTCGCGCTCGGCTACCTCATCCGGACGCTCTTCTGGGAGATGTTCCGATGAACGGGCGTCCCGCGTCATCGGGCGGGACCGCGGCTCCTGAGAGGACCTAGGATGGGCGCACCTCTCGGCCCGGACCCGACCTTGACCCCGGGCCCGTACCCGCCCTGGGGGCCGAACGCCCGTCGGGAGGCGTGGCGCCAGGGACGTCGCTCGCGTCGTCGGCTCGCGCCCCTCCTCCTCGGCCTCCTCGGCGCGATCCTCGTCCTCCTCGTCGTGGTCCTCCTTTTCGATGTGAGCGCCCGGTTCGGTTCCGGCCGGGGCGGGGAGGTCCTGTTCTTCGCGCCGTTCGGACTTCTCCTCGTGCTCTTCGTCGTGTTCTTCGTCGTGCGGATCGCGTGGTGGAGCTCCTGGCGCCGGCGGCCGCCCCGGGGTCCGTTCGGCCCGGATGCTCGGGAGATCCTGAGACGGCGGTACGCCCGCGGCGAGCTCACCTCCGCCCAGTTCGAGCAGATGAACCGTGACCTCGACCGGGTCGGACCTCCGCCCGTTCCCCCGAGCCGGCCCCCCTGAGGACGGGCGTCGAAGCCCCGACGGGTCGGGCCCGACCGACGCCTACTCGAGCGGAGGAGGGTCGGCCTCGGCGGCCGACGGAGGCTCGTCCGGTCCCGGGGTCTCGGACACGGGCGGATCTCCCGGATCGGTAGCGGGAGGAACGGCAGGAGGCTCCTCGCTTTCGGAGACCGCCTCGCCCTCCTCCGGGACCCCTTCCGTTCGCGGTCGACGCCGCCGGGCGATCATCACCCCGGCGAGCAGGGCGACCGCCGCGCCGAGAGCGGCGAGGACGGGGAGGAGCCAGGGAACCCCGGATGAGCCGGGCGAGGAGGGGGAGAGAACCAGGAAGGAGAGGGACGCGTTCGCGCCCGATCCGCTCGACGTCGCCACGAGGGCGTCGCTACCGGCCGGGGCGCCGGCGGGGACCGTGACGAGGCAGTCGAACGCGCCCGCGCCGCTCGCCGTGATCGTCCCGTCCGAGCTCTGGCCGAGCGAGCAGGCGTCGATCGAGCTCAGCGAGAGGTGGCCGAGGGTGAGCGTCACCGACCCCCCCTCGTCGAACCCCGTGCCGTTCACGTAGACCTCCGAACCCGGCGCGCCGGCGACGGTCGAGACCGCGAGGCTCGGGACGGTGAGCTCGAAGCTCGTGTTCCTCATCGCGCCGGAGTCGGCGTCCACGGCCGAGATCGTCACCGGCCCGGCCGCCGACGCCCCGATGACCCGGAAGGAACAGGCGAACGCCCCCGTGGCGTTCGCGGTGACGGCGCCGCCCGAGAGGTTCCCCGTGGGGCAGGAGGTGAACGAGCCGACGGAGGCGCCGTCGATCGTCACCGCGATCGCCCCCGAGGCGGAGAAGCCGGTGCCGACGAGGGTCGTCAGAGCGTTCGACGGCCCACCCGGCACGCCGAGACGGACGGACGGGACCGTGGCGGTGAACGGTTCGGAATCGATCGGGCCTCCCCCACGCTGGACGATCTCGATCTTGGCGTTCGCGCTCGCCGGCGCGCGCAGCGAGACGCCCGAGGGGATCATCCCGCTCGCGTCGGTCGTGAAGTTCACGGCGCCGGACGGGCAGCTCGACGTGCTCTCCGCGAGGAAGCAGGCGAGATAGCTCGTCCCGGGAGCGAAT
>JASHUV010000012.1 GCA_030039825.1 Thermoplasmata archaeon | reverse complement strand
ATCTACTCGACCGGATGGGCCCCGGATTACGCCGACCCCACCGACTACGTGACGCCGCTCTACGCGCCGAACTCGACGTTCACGTCGGGCGATGCGGTCGCGGCGGGGCTCGAGCAGAGCCGGTTCGCCCAGGGCTGCGCCTTCGGCGTCCAAGATTACCTGGCCTGGGCGAACCTCTCCGTCGGGACCGGGATCCCGCAGGCCTGCCAGGGCATCGCCTACCGCGCGATGGTCGACGCGATGAACGTGGCGGCACCGCTCGCCGATCTCTCCGAGCGCCAGCAGGTCTACGCGGACGTGGACGCGATCGCCTACGGCCTGTGCCTGTACGTCTACACCTACCAGTCGAACGAGGTCGACGCGGCGTCGTCCTGGATCGACATCAACTCCCTCGACACCAATCCGTTGTGGGGCGGCGAGCCGTTCGACACCATCACGCTCGGAGCCGTCGGTGGATAGCCCCGTCGCCCGCGCCGCTCGAGATCGATGCGCCGAGCCCTCGGCGTGACCGGCGCGTTCCCGGCGCGGGGGTCGATCCCGAGCGGGCGGGAGGTCCCGAGGCTCGGGACGGGGGGGCCCGCTCGCAACGTGGCGCGCGGCGGGTCGGTTCCTTCCGAGCGGCCGCCTCCGAAGGGGCGGGACCCACGGGACCGGACTCGGTCGAGGTCGGTGCGGCTCACGACGGAGAGCGCCGCGACGGAGGCTAGTGCCTTCGCCGTCATCCCTAAGGCGCGACACCCACCCTCCGATCACGGCGTGCGAGCGATGTCCGGGCCGGGTCGATACGGGGCGGGGCCGGTGGCGTTCCTCCTGGCGGTGGGACTCCTCCTGGGCGCGAGCGGTCCGGGCCCTCTTTCGCGCGGGCCCTCCGAGATCCCCGTCGCCGGGCCGGACGTCGGGCCCCGCGCGCTCATCGGGGCCCCGGTCCCCGGCGCCCCCCCGTTGATCGGGGTGGTCGAGCAGACGGTCAGCACGACGAGCGACGCCCTGAGCCCCGGGAACAACCCGAACACCCTCAATCCCCGCGGGCCGCAGATCCTCGCCTACGATCCGGGGAACGGGAAGCTCTTCGTCGCCTACGACCCGATCCCCGTCAGCGGGTTCGGCCCGGGGTACGCGGGCGGCGTGGCCGCGATCAACGGATCGACCGGACGGTTGCTCGGCGACATCGCGGTGGGCCTCCAGCCGGAGGATGTCCTCTATGACCCGGACAACGGGTTCGTCTACGCGGTGGACTGGCGTTCGGCCCAGGTCCTCGTGATCGACCCGAACACCGACAGCCTGCTGACCTCGATCGGCACCGGGGACACCACCGACCCCGTCGCCATCGCGCTCGATCCGATCGACGGGCGCCTCTTCGTCACCGAGTCGTCCGATCCGGGAGGGGTGATGGTGATCAACGGGACCTCGAACCAGGAGGAGGGGTTCCTCGCGGACGCGGACGGACCCTGGTGGGACCTCTACGATCCCGCGAACGGCGACCTCTACGTGGAGAACTGGGGCGGCGATAACCTGACCGTCTTCAACGCCACGTCCGAGGCGCCCGTCGCCTCCGTCAATCTGACGAACGGCCTGCCGACCGGGGCCACGGGACCGATGGCCTATGCGCCCTCGGACCGGGACGTGTTCGTGCCGGTCCTCGACCAGGCCGCCGTCATCGTGGGGCCCAACAACACGGTGGTCGGCACCGTCCCCGCCCCCCCCGATTCTGGAGGCTACTGGGGGTTCGCCGACAATCCCGACGATCACGGCGGGGTCGTGCTCGCGAGCGTGTGGGGCGGGAACCGCGTGAGCGTCCTGAACGCCAGCGCGGATCCCACGGTGATCGCCTCCCTCCCGGTGGGCGGCTGGGCGGAGGGCGCCATCGTGGCCGGCGCGCCGGCCTCCGTCCTCGTGGCGAGCTGGGACTCGGACAATCTCACCCGGTTCAACGCCTCCACGCTCGCCCCGATCGTCCCGTTCCGGCTGTCGACGAGCCCGAGCGCCGCGGCGTACGATCCCGACACCGCCACGATGGACGTGGCCTTGGCGGACGCCGATCAGGTGGTCGAGGTGAACATCTCGAGCGCGAGGTTCGAGCGGTCGATACCGGTCGGATCGGATCCGGACGCCCTCGTGTTCGACCCGGTCGACGGAGAGGTCTACGTCGCCAACGGCGGCTCGAACACCGTCTCGGTCCTGAACGCCACCGGCCTCGTCGGGACCGTCCCGGTGGGGGCGGACCCCACGGCGCTCGCCCTGGACCCGAGTTCCGGCAACGTCTACGTGGCGAGCCTCGGCAACTCGACCCTCACCGTCGTATCGGGCGGCCACGCCGTGGCGACGTTTCCGGTCGGGAACGACTCCGGCCCCGTCGACCTCGCGTTCGATCCGTCCACCTCGCGACTGTTCGTGGTCAACTCCAACTGGGGGAACGTGAGCGAGTACGATCCGGCCTCGGGCTCCCTCCTGGGCTCGTTCCCGGTCGGACAGGGCCTCGACGGTCTGGCCCTGGCTCCCGGGAACCAGCAGCTGTTCGCGGTGGACTACGCGAACGACACCGTCAGCGTCGCCTCGGCGGCGAGCCTCGGGAACGTGACGATCCTGCCGGTCGGGTCGGGGCCCTCGGCGATCACCTACGACCCCGCGAACGGGCTCGTCTACGCGGCGAACGAGAACGACAACGACCTGACCGTCATCGATCCGGCCACCGACGCCGTCCTCGGGACCCTGCCGGTCGGGTACGACCCCGTGGGGCTCGCCCCCGACGGCCCGCTCGGCGCGCTGTACGTGGTGAACCAGCTCTCCGGCTCGCTCAGTGTCGTGGCCACCGGCTCGAACGAGGTCGCCGTGCAGTTCGTCGAGACCGGGCTCCCGACCGAGAGCCCCTGGTCGGTCGATCTCGCGGGCACCATCGCCCGAACGACCGCGCCCACCCTCACGTTCTACGCCTCGAACGGCTCCTACGGGTTCACGGTGGCCGGCCCCGCCGGCTACACCCCGCGGCCGGCGGAGGGATCGGTGAGCGTTGCCGGCGTGGGCCTCACCGAGCCGGTCGCGTTCGAGGCGAACACGACCCCGGTGGCGAGCCGGGCCGGCGCCGCGGGACCGGGTGTGACGGAGCCCGCGCTGGTGGCGGCGGCCGTCGGTCTATTGGCCCTGGTATCCGTCATCGGCGCAAGGGAGATCCACCGGCGACGCCGGCGCCCGACGTCGGGCGGGACCGCTTCCGACCTCTCGAAGGGTGGATGGTCCGAGCGGCCCGCCGCCGCCTGACCCTCGGAGCCACCGCGGGGCCGCCGCCGGGGCGGCCGGACTCCCCTCTCGGTCGCCTCGCTCCCGAACCACGGGCCCTGGGTCGGCCCCGTGTCCAGGGAACGGCCCCGGAGCGGCGCGATCTCGACCCGTCAGCGCCCGGGGATCGGAACCTCGTCCCGGAGGAATGCCGTGAGCACGTGGTTGATCAGGAGGTGGACATCCTCGATGTGCTCGGGCGAGCTCGACGGCACCAGGATCGCCACGTCGCAGAGCTCGCCGAGCTGGACTCCGTCGTCGCCGCCGAGCCCGACCGTCCGGAGGCCGAGCTCGCGGGAGAGACGGAGCGCCCGCCGGATGTTCGGGGACACACCCGAGGGGCTCAGGGCGACCGCGACATCCCCCGGCAGCGCGAGCGTACGGAGCTGCTCGGAGAAGACGTCCTCGAACTCGGTGTCGTTCGCCCAGGCGGTGGTCGTCGTGACGGAGTCGTTCAGCGCGAGGCACCGGATCCTCCGCCCCGCACCCTGGTTCACCGCCTTTCCGATGTCGCAGACGAAATGCGAAGCGGTGGACGCGCTCGCCCCGTTCCCGAAGAAGAACACCAGGCCACGGGCGGCGCGCGCGTCGATAAGGACCTCGAGGAACCGCTGGACGCCGGTGCCGAGATAGGGCGCCTCGAGGGTCGCGATCGCTTCCGAGACGTAGCGGTCGAGGTACGTCGCCGGTTCCACCATCTCCGTACGCCCCCGGGGCTCACCCAGCGATCGGTCGAACCGCCGTCCTCCGACCCGGAGCGAGCGCCGATCTCGCCGGACCGCCCATGGAGGTCGATCGCCCGGCTCTACGTCCCGCCGGCCGATTCGATGGGGGGGAGGCGGTCGCCGGCGGCCGCGTCCGGAGGCGACTTTCCGAAACCGACGTCCTCGATGTGCTTCCACCGGTAGATCGCGATGGACACGATCCAGCTGCCGACGAAGAGGAGGATGATGACGATCCCGCACCAACCCCAGATCTCGATGCCGTCCGGGCCGTTCGAGTTGTTCAACCAGTTCATGGTGTTCCAGAACCCGAGCGGTCCCCCGGACAGGTTGAGCTCGGACGCGAGCACCCCGAGGAGCTCGATCGTGCCGATCACCACGGCGACGATGACGGAGATGACGGTCATCGTCAGATTGTAGTAGACCTTGCGGATCGGCCGCATGAACGCCCAGCCGTAGGCGAAGCGCATCCCGAATCCGTCGGTGGTGTCCGTCAGGACCATCCCGCAGGTGAACATGAACGGCAGTACGAGGACCATCCAGAGCGGGAAATGGGCGGCGGAGGTCGCGGTCGTGACCGTGATCGCGATCAGGGCGACCTCCGAGGCCGTGTCGAAACCGAGGCCGAAGAGCACGCCGATCGGATAGATCTGCCAAGGCTCGTTGACGAACTTGAAGAGCTTCCCAAAATAGCGGTTCATGAACCCGCGCTTCAGGAGGGTCTCGTCGAGCTTCTTCTGGTCGAGCGCCCCCGATCGGAGGGACTTGAAGATCAGATAGATCTCCCAGAAGATGAGGAAATTGATGAGCGCGATGATGTAGAGGAAGGCGCCGGAGATGAACGTGCCCAGGACCGCGCCGTCGGCCTCGAACGCCGGGAGGTTGCTCGCGATGAACTGGGTGGCGACGACCAGGACCGCGATCATCGCCACGACGATCGTCGAGTGGCCGAGGGAGAACCAGGTCCCGACGGTCGTGGGGCGCTTGTCCTGCTGGAGCAACTTGCGCGTCGTGTTGTCGATGGCGCAGATGTGGTCGGCGTCGACGCCGTGCCGCAGCCCGAGCGTGTAGGCGAGGATGCCGAGGGCCCAGAAGATGGCGTACCGGGTTCCGATCCAGTAGGTCGCGTAGATGCCGATCCCGGTCGCCACCGCGATGCTCGCGTAGATCAGGATGACCTTGATCCACTCGGCCCGGGACAGGACGATCGGGTTCCGGACCTCCGTGAGCGGGTTCGGAAGATCCGCCGTGACCGATGCCACGGTCCCGCCCACGCTCGGCAGGATTTAAAGCGTTCTGCTCTTTCTGGAAAACGTAACACCCGGAGCGGCTCCCGTGGGCGCCCCCGCCTCACCCTTATGAGACCGCCGGAGCTCGCGGGCCCGGTCGGAGCGAGATGGGTCGACGCGCGCGTCCGGGCGACCGGCCCGGCCCGGGGGGGGCCCCGCGCCCGCGGAAGCGGAAGGGCGAGCACGTCATCCGCCTCGGGGTCTCCCTCGAGCCTGACCTCTTGGCCCTCCTCGACAGTTGGGTCATGGCGAGGAACTCCCCGAGCCGCTCCGACGCGATCCGCGCCCTGATCCGGAAGGAGCTCGCGGAGCAGGAACTCGGCGACCCCAACTCCGACTCGGTGGCGAGCGTTCTCCTCATCTACCGCCATGACGCGCCCAATGTCCTTCGGCGGCTGACGTCGGTGGAGCATCGCTGGGGGGTCCACATCCGCTCGTCGTCGCACGTCCACCTCGAGGGCGGTTCCTGCATGCAGCTCATCGGCCTGGTCGGGAAGCGCGACGAGGTCGTCCACGCGGCCGAGGACCTGCGCGGCGTCAAGGGGATCGCGTTCGGTCGGTACACGCTGGGGACCCCCATGGTCGCGGGTGGGGCGACCGGTCATCGCCACCCGCACGCCGGCTGAGCCGGCCCGGGGCGGGTCGGACCCCGCGGGGCCCGCCCCTCGGCGGGGGAGCGGGGACGCCGCGCGCCGTGCGGGCTCGGGGGCGGGACCTCCCGGGGAGATCCACCCACGCCCGCGAGCGCCGAGCCACCGGCCGGGGGATCACCTCGCTTCGCTCTCGGGCCGTTCTCCGGCCCTCGTTCGTCGGCGGGATCCTGGGTCCGCGCCGCTCGCCCGAGGTGCGAACCGTGCCCAGATAACGGGCCGGGGACGTCGCCTCCGGCGCGTCGGGGCCCACCGACGCCGGTCCGGTAGGGCGCGATGATGAGCTACAGCCGCCGCCTGCTTCGCTCCCCAGGGGGCCGCGGGCTCGCGGCGTTCATCGGCCTCGGGTACGCCCTCCTCTCGATGTCGGCCTCCGGGATGATCGAATGGGGCGCCGGCGGACCGTGGGCGGTCGGGGGGAGGGCCGCCGGTGCGGCGGGGACGGAGCTGATCGTTCGGGCCCCGGGCGTGACGGCCGTCCTGCCGCTCGGTCCGACGCTGCTTACCCTCGTCGTCTCGGCCGGCGTGGGGATCGGGCTCGCGGTCGCGGTGAGCCTGTCGATCCGGTGGCGTTCGTCCGTGACGCGCTCCCCGCTCGGGGCGAACCCCGCGGCGTCCCTCGCCTCGCTGACCCCGTCGATGATGGCCTTGGCGACGCTGGGGGCCTGTTGCTCCACGATCACCTCCTCCGCCCCCGGCCTCCTGCCGTCCTGGGGCCAGGGCCTCGCCTTGGCCGGCCCCCCCGCCGTCGCGCCGGAGCTGCTGGGGCTCGTTCAGGCCCTGCTGCTCGGCGCCGCCCTGCTCGCGCAGGAGCGGCTCCTCAGCGTCTTCGCGGTCCCGCTCGGTCTCGCGGTCCCCGACCGGCCCGCTCCCGAGAGCCGCGAGGCGTCCTGGCGCCGCCACTTCGTGGGAGGTCTCCCGTTCGCGATGGCCTCCCTCGGTCTCGGCCTCGCGGGAGCGTTCGTCGCCGTCGGGGCCCTCCTCGCTCCGTCGGCCTCGGGACTTCCCGGCGCGGCCCTGCTCGCCGCCTCGGCCCGGGGCGGAACGCCCGACGCGGTGGCCCTGCTGCTCCTCCTCGGCCCGGCGCTCCTCGCCGTACTCGGGTCGGAGCGAACGTTAGGCTGGGTACGTCCGTCGCTCGACGGTTCCCTCCGCGGGTTAGGGCGGGCCTACGCCGCGGGGCCGGATCCCGACGTGGACGGGGAGTACCGACTCCGATCGAGAGGGCAAGGCGGACTGCGGCCGTCCCTCGGAGGACCGCCGGCCGGGCCTCCGTCCGCGGGCACGACGGACGGAGGAGATCCGGAGGACCTCCCCGCTCCGTGGCGCCGGCGCGCCGTCCGGTCCCGGGCCGCCCGGTCCGGTCGACCGCCAACCGCTCGAGCGCTCGCTCGCTCGTCGATCCGTTCCCCACGGAGCGGGCGCGTCTCGAACCTTTTCACTTCCGAGGTGTAGGATGAACGCGATCGAACTCGGGCTGCTCACGACGATCGCGACCGTGATGGCGCTCTTCGACGCGCTGATCGTCAAGTGGGCGGCCGAGGCGAGGACGCGCACATCGGCCGGCGTCGTGCTGTTCCTCTCCTTCATGATGATCGCGATGATCTTCGGCGCGTTCCTCTACTTCTCCGCCCCGAGCTCGAACTCGCTCGTCGAGGCCCTCTGGGTCTCGAGCGCCGCGATGTCGCTCTCGGTCTTCCCGCTCGTCTACCTCTTCGTTCGGGAGGCCGCCCGGCAGATGCGGGAGGGGGCCGCGTTCGCCCCGGCGAGGATCGTCCACCGCCGAGGGTTCGGGCTCACGGTCGTCGCGGGACTCGTCCTCAACGAGTTCCTCATGGGCGTCACCTTCCAGCTCGCCTCGGGCCTGTCGGGCCCGGCGAGCGGCGGGGGCATCGCCTGGGTCGCCTTCGCGGTGAACTCGCCCTGGTTCCTGTTCCCGATGTCGATCGAGATGATCGCGGCCGCCGTCCTCCTCCGGTCCCACCTCCCCTCGGGGATCCGCACCATCATGATCGCCCAGTCGACCCTCATGGTCCTCGCCCCTCCGGCCTCACTGAACCCGGAGTGGGTGTGGTGGTCGACCGTCGCCGGAAGCGCGGTGATGATCGGGATCGTGATCTACCTGATGGAGTACATCTATCGTCACCGGCAGCTCGTGCCGGCGTTCTCGGGCTACGTCCTCGCCCTGATGGGGGTGTTCGGGATCATGATGGCCGGGCTCTACGTCTGGCTCGTCGACGGCGAGGGGTTCGTCTTCGCCCTCGCGGTCCTGCTCGAGATGTCGATCTTCTTCGACGCCATCCTGGCCCCGGACCGGTTCGCCGAGGCCCCCGACACGCCCTGGCAGCTTCGGCCGAACTGGGCCTTCGGCCTCCTCGCCTTCATCTTCGTCGCGGAGCTCTTCATGGGCGCCGCCCTCGACGTCGTCCTCCTGCCCGGGGCGTACCTCGGGGCGTTCCCGACCCTGCCGATCGCCGGCGGCGCGGCGACCGTGCTGTACGACGCGCTCTACAACGGGTTCTGGTTCTTCGCCGGCGTCTCCGGCTCGACCTGGTTCCTCGGCATGATGGGGATCGAGATGGGCGCCCTCGTGGTGTTCAAGATCCGCGAGTCGATCTCCCGGGAGAACAAGGTCCGGATGGCGCTCATGTTGGGTTCCTACGCCATCTTCGCGACGTTCTTCCCGAGCGTCTACTACTCGAACCTCTTCCCCAACGCGCTCTCGGGAACGCAGGTCCCGGTCCTCGGCTGGAGCATGGGCCTCGGCTCCGCCCCCATCGTGCCGTCGTTGTTCCTGGTGATCTTCCTCACGTACGTGATCTTCGCCGTGACGGCGGTCTTCTTCGGCCGTCGCGTCGTGTGCTCGGTCTTCTGCACGGCGCCGGTGATGTACCAGGGGACGACGATCGACGCGATGAAGTCGTTCAACCGGAGCTCGACGGTCGGCCACAAGTACCTCGGCAGCCGGCTCTCCTCGCTCTATTCGGCCACCGCCGGCGTCACGATGGCGGCGCTCGTCGGTGTCTCCTTCGCGTCGTA
>JASHUV010000181.1 GCA_030039825.1 Thermoplasmata archaeon | reverse complement strand
CGTCGACCCGGCGGACCGAGAGCGACCGCGGGGCGGCGTGGAGGGCCTCGGCCGTGTCGGAGGCGGCGCGCTTGAACGCCTCGATGAAGCGGTCGAGGTCGTGCCGGCTCTCGGTCTCGGGCATCTCGATCATCAGCGACTGCTCGACGAGCGAGGGGAAGTAGACGGTCGGGGCGTGGATCCCCTCGTCGAGCAGCCGCTTCGCGAGGTCGAGCGTCCGGACGCCCCGGGCCTTCAGCGGGCTCCCGGAGAGCAGGAACTCGTGCTTGACGAGCGGCTTGAACGGCCGCGGGAGCGTCCCCCCGAGCTCCTTCCCGAGGTAGTTCGCGTTCAGGACCGCGCGGCGGGAGACGTGCTTCAGCCCCTCCTCGCCGTGGTAGAGGAGGTAGGCGTAGGCGCGCAGGTCGAGGCCGAAGTTCCCGTACGCCGTCTTGATCTTCCCGATCGACTTCGGGCGGTCGTAGTCGAGGCGGAAGCGCCGTCCGGACTTGACGACCCGGGGGACGGGGAGGTACGGCGCGAGCCGTTCTCCGGCGGCGAGGACGCCGGCGCCCGGCCCACCCCCCCCGTGGGGCGTGGCGAAGGTCTTGTGGAGGTTGAGGTGCGCGATGTCGAACCCCATCCGCCCCGGGTTCGTCACGCCGAGGATGGCGTTCAGGTTCGCGCCGTCGTAATAGAGGAGTCCCCCCGCCGTATGGACGGTCCGGGCGATCTCGTCGATCTCGCTCTCGAAGAGGCCCGCGGTGTTCGGGTTCGTCAGCATGAACGCCGCCGTCCGCTCCGAGACCGCCGCGCGCAGGGCCTCGAGGTCGACGCAACCCTCCTTCGAGGGGATCTCCCGGGTCGTGTACCCGGCCATCGCGGCGGAGGCGGGGTTCGTGCCGTGGGCGGTGTCCGGCAGCAGGACCTCGCGCCGCACGTCGTCCTGGCCCTGGTCGGTGTGGTAGGCCCGGATCATGAGGAGGGCGGCGTACTCGCCGTGGGCGCCGGCCGCCGGCTGGAGGGAGACCTCCGAGAGACCCGTGACCTTCTGGAGGCCCCGCTCGAGCCGCCAGATGATCTCGAGGGCCCCCTGCGCCGTCTCCTCCGGCTGGGAGGGGTGCATCTCGCCGGCGCCCTTGCGCCGCGCGAGCTGCTCGGAGACGGCGGGATTGTACTTCATCGTGCAGGAGCCGAGCGGGTAGCTCGATGTGTTGATCCCGAAGTTCATCTGCGAGAGGCGCGTGAAGTGGCGCAGGACCTCGAGCTCGGAGAGCTCCGGCCAGGCGACCGGGTTCCGCCGCACCCAGCGCTCGGGGAGACCCGGGATCGGCGGAGAAGGGGCGGGCGGAGGGTCGTGTCCGCCGCGGACGTCCCAGAGGAGGGGCTCGTCGTAGCGCGCTTGGCGGAAGCTCATGCCGACCCCCGGTGGGCGACGGCCGCCTTCGCCGCGGTCGCGTACTTCTGGATCTCCTTGTCGGTCGTGAGCTCCGTCGCCGAGGTGAGGTAGAGGCGCTCGAACGCCCCGGCGCGGCCCGGCCGCGGGTCGGCGAGCGGGATCCCCCCGAGCACCCGGCGCCGCCGCAGGCGATCGAGGAACGCGGCGGCCGTGCCCCCGGCCGGCACTTCGACCGCGAACTCGGAGAGGTACGGGGCGTCGAAGCGCGGGGCCGCGAGGCCCTCGATCCCCCCCAGCGCCGACGCCATCGTGCGGGCCTTCTCGGCCAGGCGGCCCTGCAGCTCGGCGAGCCCCTTCGGCCCGACCGTCGAGGCGTAGGCGACGAAGGCGAGGGCGAGGAGCGACTGGTTCGTGCAGATGTTCGATGTCGCCCGCGAGCGACGGATGTGCTGCTCGCGCGTCTGCAGGGTCAGCGTGAACGCCCGTCGTCCGTCGGCGTCCTCGGTGGCGCCAACGATGCGGCCCGGGGCGAAGCGGACGTGCTCCCGTCGGCAGGCGAAGAGCCCGAGCAGCGGGCCGCCGTAGGAGGGTGGCTGCCCGAATCCGACGCCCTCGCCGACGACGACGTCGGCCCCCCACTCGCCCGGCGGGGCGAGGACCGAGAGGGCGAGGGGGTCCGCCACGACGGCGAGCGGGACGGGGCCGAGGATCCCCTTGAGGTCGAGCAGCCCCTCATCGACGAGGCCGAAGCCGTTCGGGACGTCGGCGAGGACGCCGAAGACATCGCCCTTCGCGACCTCCGCGCGGACCCATCCGAGGTCGAGCGTGCCGTGGCGGTCGTCATAGGGGATCGGCTCGATCCGGATCGGGTGGCCGCGGGCGTAGTTCTCGAGCACGCTCCGTTCCTCCCACGGGAGGCTCGCGGGCACGAGGAACCGCCGCCCCTCGCGGAGGCGGCGGCAGAGCAGAAGGGCCTCGCCCGCGGCCGTCGCGCCGTCGTAGAGGGAGGCGTTGGCGACGTCCATGCCGGTCAGCTCGACGACGAGGCTCTGGAACTCGAACAGCGACTGGAGCATCCCCTGGCTCGCCTCGGGCTGGTAGGGGGTGTAGGAGGTGTAGAACTCACTGCGGGCGAGGACGGCGTCCACGGCCGCCGGGACGTAGCGGATCGGTGTCCGCCCGCCGAGGAAGCTCGCGAACTTCGAGTAGGGCTTGTTCCGGTCGAGGAGCTTGTCGATCGTGGCGACGACCTCGGCCTCGCTCTTCCCCTCGCCGACGCCGAGCCGACCCATCCGGACGCGGCGGGGGATGTCGGCGAAGAGCTCCTCGTACGACGCGAAGCCCGCGGCCTTCAACAGCTCGGCCTCGTCCTCGGGCGTGTCGGGGATCCACCGGGGCATTCGTCCCTCTCGGGCCCCGCGCGAGCCGGGCGGCGCTTAAAATGCTGCTTGCCCGAACGGGCGCGAACGCCACCGCGTCGCGGCCCACGGCGTCGGGGGGCGTCATTTTCCCCCCCCGGGCGCTCCCCGCCCACGATGCCCGGGGGGAAGGGGCGGGAGGACCGCGGGGCCGCCGGGGGGGCCCGCCCGGGCCGCCCGCCGTCCTCGGCGATCCTCGATGCGGCGTTCCGCGCCGCGTACCGCGCGACCCCGCACGGCGAGACCCGCCTCGACCGCGCCCGTCGACGGGCGCTATTGAAGATCGTCCGGAGCGGGGCCGTCGTCGGCCGCCACCTCCGTCTCGCCGTCCGGACGGCGCAGAGGCCGGAGCTCACCGACTTCGACCGGGCCTTGATCGATCGGAGGTTCGGAGCGGGACGGTTCGATCGCGCCGAGCGACGCGTCGGCCGGGCGCTCGAGCGGATCCGGGGCGTCAGCGTCGAGGAGCAGCGCCGGCTCCGGAGGGCCTCGGAGACCGAGGCGTTCGGCGCGGCCGTCCGACAGTTCTACGGACGGCTCGCGAGCTTCGTGCGCGAGGTCGACCCCGACCTCGCCCTCCTCGCGGAGGTCGCGCGGTTCCGACGGTCGCGCCCGCAGCTCGACCCGGGGGTCCCGGTCGTCGCCGTCGCCGGGTTCCCGAACGTCGGGAAGTCCTCGCTCGTCGCCCGGCTCTCCTCGGCGAGGCCGAAGGTCGCGCCCTACCCGTTCACCACCGTGGCGCTGGAGGTCGGCCATGCCGACCTCGGGTTCGACCGGCTCCAGGTCCTCGACACGCCGGGCCTGCTCGACCGGGCCTCGCCGAAGAACCCCGCCGAGGCCGAGGCGGAGGTCGCGGTCTCGGGCGCGGCGTCGATCGTCCTGTTCGTGCTCGACCCAACCGGGACCTGCGGCTACTCCGTCGAGGAGCAGGAGCGGCTCGTGGAACGATGGCGCCGGAACCGTCCGGACCTCCCGGTGCTCGAGATCGAGACGAAGGCCGATCTCGGCGCCGGGAGCGGGCGACGGATCTCGGTCTCCTCGAGGACCGGGGAGGGTCTCGACGCGCTCCGCGAGCGCCTTCGGGAGGTCCTCGCCGAGCAGCGCCGCCGCCATCCCGCGCCGGACCCGCCGACCCCCGGACCCGATCCCGACCGGGTCGAGATCGTCGGACCGTCCTCCGGTTAGGGCGCTTTGCGCGGGCGGACCCGGCGACCCGGACGGGACGCAGACGAGCGGCCCCCCCCCAGAGGGCTTTACCGACCGGACCGTGGGGGGGACGATATCGATCGGATCGAAGCTCGCGCTCCGGGGGGCGTCGCTCCGGATCGTCGGGGCGCCCGAGGGGGTCTCAGCTGCCCGTGGAACGATTGACTTTTATTCATTCATATTCGTTCTCGTTGGTTGAAGCTCGCCGATTGGGCCCGTCAGAACGGCGTCCACTACCGCACTGCCTGGAAGTGGTTCCACCAGGGCGTCCTCCCGGTCCCCGCCCTCCAGCTCAAGACCGGGACCATCCTCGTCCGTCTCAACGAGGTCCCGGAACCTCCCCCCTCGGTGGCGATCTACGCCCGGGTCTCCTCCCATGCCCAGAAGGCCGACCTCGAGCGCCAGCAGGGCCGGCTCGCCGCCTGGGCCACCGAGCACGACCTCCGGGTCGCCCGCGTGGTCGCCGAGGTCGGCTCCGGACTGAACGACCATCGGCGGAAGCTCCTCGGTCTCCTTCGCGACCCGACGGTCACCGCGATCGTGGTGGAGCACCGGGATCGGCTGGCCCGGTTCGGTTCGGAGTACATCGAAGCCGCCCTCGCCCGATCCGGCCGTCGGCTCATCGTGGTCGAGGAGGGCGAGGCCAACGACGACCTGGTCCGAGACATGGTCGATGCCCTGACGAGCTTCTGCGCCCGGCTCTACGGGAAGCGGTCGGCCCGGAACCGGGCGCTCAAGGCCCTGGCCGCCGCGAAGGAGGCGGGGGAATGAAGGTCGTCCGCTCGACGAAGTGCTCGCTCGGCTTCTCGACCCGGGCCAAGCGCCTCGAACTGAGGGAGGTGCTCTCCGAGTACGGCCGGGTGGTGAACGTGTTCATCGGCCGCTTCTGGGGCCGCCGGTGGCAGAAGCGGGAGCTGACGAAGGGGAACATCGTCGTCGAGGACACCTGGCTCTCGGCCCGGATGCGCAAGGTCGCCGCCCGAGAGGCGATCGACATGGCGCGGGCGGCGAGGGAGCGGGATGGGCGTCTCGCCCGGAAGCCAGTCCACAAAGGGACGCGCATGTGCGTCTCCTCGACGATCGGGACGCTCCGGCCCTCGAAGGAGGCGGCGTCGTTCGACGCGTGGCTCCACCTCGCCTCGATCGGCCGGGGGATCCGCCTCGATCTACCGGTCCGCTATCATCGGCACTACCTCCGATACGCCCAGGACCCCCGGGCTCGACGAAAGGAGTCGTACATCATCACCGAGGAGAGCGTCCAGCTCGCCTTCGAGGTGGAGGTCGGCGAACCGAGGACGGAGGGCCCCGAGCTCGGTCTCGACTCCGGAGTCCACGCGCTCGCGACCCTGTCGGACTGCCGCCGGTTCGGGACGGACCTCGAGGGCCTCATGGCGATCGTCCGCCGACGGCGCCACGGCTCCCGGGGCCAGCAACGCGCCCGACACGCCCTCCACCAGCGGATGGCCGAGGTGGCGAAGGAGATCGCCGCTCTCGAACCGCGAACGCTGGTCGTGGAGGACCTCAAGCGTCTCCATCATGGCATGAGGAGAGACCGCCGCCTCTCGCGCAACATGCGGCGGAGTCTCGGTGCGTGGGCGTACCGCGACTGGCTGGGTCGGCTCGAACGGGCCTGCGAGATGAACCGTGTTCGTTTCGTCCGGGTGCCGCCGGCGTACAGCAGTCAACGGTGCCACGTCTGCGGCCACACCGAGAGGGGGAACCGAAAGGGGGAGATGTTCCGGTGTCGGGGGTGTGGCTACTCCGACCAGGCGGATGTGAACGCCGCGCGGAACCTCCTCGATAGGTTCGAGGGAGGAGACGCCCACCCCGCCGGAGCCTACGGTCCCGGCTTCCCATCACCGGGAGTGGAATAGAATTCCATTCGCGGTGGAACGGTCAGGTTCTCCCCGACGTCGAGGTCGAGGGGGCCCGACACCCGGCCCGCGGCTCCCACGACGGCGACGGGAGGCGTCGCCATCAGGGCGGGGTCGACGGTGACCGCGAGGGAGACGCCGACCGCGGTGTCGGTCCGGTCGGTCACGTTCAGGCCCACCGTGTAGGTCCCGGGCGTCGAGCCGGTGCACCGGAAGGCGACCGTCGACCCCGGAGTGGCGTTCGCTGGGACGCTGACCGCGCCGCAGATCAGCCCCCCGGCGGGGGTGATCGCCACCGATGCGGTCAGCCCGCCGGCGCCCGGGACCGCGAGGGTGGAGTCGAACGGCAGGCTCTCGCCGACATCCACGGCGTCCGGGAGGCTCCCGGAGGCGCTCGCCGTCAGCGGGTCGATCGTGAGGTAGGTCGAGAAGACCGACAGGTTCGCGTCGTCGAAGTTGGAGGCGTAGGGCTCCTCGTCGGCGGGGTCGTACGCGAGGGCGAACGGGAGATCGCCCGTGGGCCGGCTCCCGATCACCGAGGTCCCGCGGATCGCCGTCACGTTGTCGCTGCCCTCGTTGGCACAGTCGACGGTCCCGGTCGTGGGATCGTAGGAGAGCGCGCCCGGGTAGCTCCCCGCCCCGATCGTGGCGACGAGGGAGGTCCCGTTGAGGACCGACACGAAACCGCACGTCGACGAGCAGGAGGGTGAAGCGTTACGGCCGCTGACGTAGAGCCATCCGTCCGCTCCGTCGTAGGCGGCCGACACGGGTGACGGCGATAGGAAGCTCGAGCCGCTGATGGTCTCGACCACGCTCGTCCCGTTCAGCACGACGAGGCCGCCGGCGGCGGGGCCCGGGGTCAGGACGACGATCATCTCGCCGTCGGCCGGATCGTAGGTGAGGGCGGTGGGGACGGAGGTCATGTTGACGACGACGAGGCTGTCGTTCGCCGGATCGAGGACCTGCACGGCGTCGATGCCGCCGCCGTCCACGCTGCACCCGATCAGGATGTCCCGGTCGGCCGGATCGTACGCCATCGGCGCGCCACAGCCCGCGCCCCCGTCCGCGAGATCGATGGCCCGGACGAGGTCGGTTCCCTGGAGGACGTCGATCACCCCGTCCGAGAGGCCGACATAGACCTCCCCGCTCACCGGGGAGTACGCCACCCCTTCCGTCGGCTGATCGAAGGATACGTTCCCGACGACCGAGGAGTTTCGGACCAGTTGGAGCTCGCCCAAGTAGCTCCCGCCGATGACCTCGAGGCACCCGCAGGTCGGCACATAGACCAGGCCCGTCGGATCGCTTTCGGGAAGCGCCACCGAGCCCACCGAACCGAACTCCGGCTGCGAGGAGGCGTTCGATGGGGGCGAGCCGCCGCTTCCCCCGGCTCGGGCCTCCGCGTGGAGACAGGACCCTCCCGCCACGGGAGCCGCCGGGCACCCCGGCCGCGCCGCGAGCGCGCCGCCGGCGCCCGGCCCTCCGATGCTGGACGCGACGAGGGCGGCGGTGACCAGGACGGCGAGCAGCAACGCCCCGCGGGGACCGGGGCGCTCCCGGGGACGGTCCGGCCGTTTCGAGCGGGTCGCGCCGTCGCCACCGGGCGCCTCCCCCCCGACACCGTGGGCGAGGGGCCCCCGCCGGCCCACTCCCGCGTTCTCCGAAGGGGGATGTCGGGCGGTCATCCGTTGGACCGCGGCCGATCGTCGACCCGCCGCGGGCGGGTTCGCCATCCGCGAGCCACCGCGATAAACTCTATCCGGTGATACTGGGCGGCGCGTCCTTCCCCGGCGGCGGGGACCCCGGTCGGCCATGTCGATGTGGGGAGGCGGCGCCGGTCCCCTCGTCCGCTCGAGCTCCCGACAGAACGTCGGATCGGGAACGCCGACCGGCGGGGCCGCCCCGGGCGAGGATCTCCCGCCGCTCGCGCCGTCCCCAGTATGAGGTCAGGAGGTTTATGATTCCGTTCCGGGCTCGTCGCCACCGCTCGGCGTCGCATGAACGGGGCAGCCGGTCGCCGAGGAGGGACGGTCGCCCTCGTCGTCATGGCGGTGCTCGTCGGACCGCTCCTGATGGGCACCGGGCCGGCGATCTCGGGGAGATATTCTCTCGGGCCGGAGCCCGGGGCCAAGTCACCGACCGCCCTCGCGATGAGGACGGCGTCGACCGCGCCCGGGGGCGTCGCCCCGGCGGGGATGCTATCCGAGGGGCCGACGTCCTCGGCGGCGACCGCGGCGCCGGCCCACTCCCCCGCCGGTTCGTCGGCCCTCCAGGACCCGCCGGGGCCCGCTGGTGGCCGGCCCGAGGCGGCCCACCCCCTGACGACGGTCGGCTCCCGCCCCGCCGTCTCGACCTACAACATCACGTTCTACACGGACCCGTCGAGCTGCGGCTCGATCGTGTTCAACGGCACGGCGTATTCGAACGGGGGAACCACGGTCGCCCCGGGCGGGTCCTACATCCTGGAGGTCCGGTCCTGTCCCGGGGAGGAGTTCGGGGGCTGGGCGTACACGGGCGGGATCACCGCGCAAGGCGAATCGGTGCTCGTGAGCGGGTCGGGGACGATCACGGCCACCTTCGATCCCGTGCCGTACGACGTTTGGTTCAACGAGACCGGCCTGCCGAACGGGACGTCATGGTCGGTCAACCTCACCGGCCTCGGGGTCCACGGGACGACCTCGGCGTCCCTGCTCGTCACGGCGCCGGACGGGGTGTACGGGTACTCGGTGGCCTCGGTCGATCCCGACTACTCCGCCCCGGGCGGCACGCTCACGGTGAATGGCAGCGCGCTGGAGAGGTCCGTCGCCTTCACCCGGGTGACCTACCCGGTGACGTTCCTCGCGTCCGGCCTACCGTCGGGGGCCGAGTGGTGGTTGAACG
>JASHUV010000180.1 GCA_030039825.1 Thermoplasmata archaeon | reverse complement strand
GTGGATGTGCGAGACGAACACCCTCCGGACATCGCCGGGGTGGATCCCGGCCTCCCCGATCCGTCGGAGGAGGGTCGGGCCGCAGGTCGTCGGACCGGTCTCGACGACGGCCCAACCGTCGGGCCCGGGCAGGAAGAAGCTCGCGATGAGGCCCTCCTGGCCCCGGAAGAGGAGGTCGGCCGCGAGTCGGCCGTCGCCGAGCTCGACAATCCCGCCGTCGCTCACGGCCTCAGATGACCCCCGCCGGGAGGAAGACGGTGACGAACATGGCCGCCGAGAAGAGGGCCGACACCCCGAACGCGGCGGCCCAGATCCGTCGGTCCCACCGGTAGACCTTCCGGCCGTCGAGGATGGCGACCGGGATGAGGTTGAACGTCGCGAACCAGGCGTTCAGGAAGATGAGGAGCTCGAGGCTCACGACCCACGCCCCGAGCCCGAGCAGGAGCATCGCCGGCCAGAGGGCGAGGAAGATCGCGCCGAACCCGAGGTTGACGAGCGGTCCGGCGAGGCTCGTCCGTCCCCATTCGCGCGTGTCGCCCATCCCGCCGACGACCGTCGCGCCGGGGGCGGCGAAGATCGCCCCGACCGCGAGCGCGACGACGAGGCTGAACAAGAGCCCGAAGGTCGACATCCGGAACTCGGCCCAGAAGCCGTGCCGCTCGGCGGCGATCTTGTGGCCCATCTCGTGCAGGACGAACGCCGTCAGGGCCGCCAGGAGCCCGAACGGCGCCCACGTCAGGAGGACCGAGGGATCGGCGGTGGGGCTCGGTCCGTTCCCGACGAGCAGCGCGCGGATGTACGCCATCTCGAAGGCGAGGACGGCGTAGGCGATCGTCAGGTGAAGGACCTCCGTTCGCGACGTGCTGAGCCGGCCGGACCGGAACGGGGGATGGTAGCCGATCGTGTACGCGGCCGGGGAGCCGAACCCGCTCACGCGGCCACCCCCGGCGCGATCCAGCGCTCGAAGGGCATCGCGATCCGTCCGCCCCGGCCGCCCGTCAGGCGGCGCAGGAGCTCGATCCCGTGCGCGAGGCGGGGGCCCGGACGGCTGAAGAACGCCTCGTCCGCCACCCACGTCCCGAGAGGGGGGGCGAGCTCCGCCACGCGCCGAGAGATCTCGGGAGGGGCGAGCTCGCGCCGGGTCCGTTCGACGGAGAAGCTGCAGGGGCTGATCACGACGAGATCCGGTTCCTGACGGGCGATGGCGGCCCAGGTGGTGCGAGCCCCCACCTCCGCGGGCGGCGGTCCGAGCGTGAGAGCTCCCGCCGCCCGGACCATCTCCGAGACCCAGAGACCGGCGAGGATCGGCGGATCGACCCACTCGACGACGGCGACCCGGGCACGATCGGCCTCGGCCGCTCCCGGCCCGGCCGAGAGCTCGCGCAGCCCGCGGGTGAGGGTTCGCCCCGCGTCGGCCCGGCCGATCGCTCGGCCGATCGTCGACACGCTCTCCCACACGCCGTCGAGGTCGCGTGGACTCAGGCTCACCACGTTCGGGGCGATCCCCGAGACCCGGCAGGCCTCGGCGACCTCGGCCTCGGTCACCGAGCAGACGGAGCAGAGGTCCTGGGTCAGGAGGAGGTCCGGGCGAAGCGCGCGCAGGCCGTCCTGATCGAGCTCGTAGAGGCTCTCCCCCCGGCCCCGCACGGACCGGACCCTCTCGTCGATGCGGGCGGAGCTCTCCTCCCGATCGTCGATCCTCGGGCGCATCAGCGCCGGAAGGCTCGTGACGCTCGGCGGGTGGTCGCACTCCGAGCTCCGACCGACGAGGTCCTCCCGCCCCCCGAGCGCGCAGACGATCTCCGTGGCGCTCGGCAGGAGCGAAACGATCCTCATGGCGACCCGACCGGGGGAACCACGAGCTAGCGGGCGCGGGCCCTTTGGGGTTTGCGGGCCGCCGGAGCCCGTCGCCGGGCCGCGCCGGGGGGCCTCGCCTGCGGCGACGACCCTCGGGGCTTCCTCTTTCGGGACGTCCCCGCCGGAGCGGGTCGGGCGGGGCGTCGGTCCGGCCCGCCCGCCCCCGGTTCGGGCGGAGCGACCGAGAGCCCCGGCAGGGGCGACGGCGGGGCCGGATCCGGCCGGGGCGCGGGTTCCGGCAGGCCGAGCTGGGCCGCGAGCGACCGCTCCCGATCGAACGTCAGTCCGAGCGCAAGCGCCCGTTCCCGTTCCGCGCGCGCCGACTCCGAGCTCCCCGTCCTCTCGAGGGCGGCGGCGTGAAGGTAACGAAGGGCCGGATCGTCCGGGTTCCCGTCGAGCAGCCCCTCGATCTCTCGACGGGCCGCCGCCCAGTCGCCTTCGGCGATGAGCGCCGCCATGAGGTGGGCCCGGACCCCGAGCCGGCCCGGGTCCTCCTCGAGAAGGGCCCGGTACTCCGCGATCTCCCTCTCGGGGTGTCCGAGCCGCCCGGCGATCGCGGCCTTGCCGAGCCGGGCGTCGACGTTCGCGGGGTCGGACGCGAGGACCTCGTCGAACGCCTTGCTCGCCTCGTTCGGGAGCCCGAGGGCGAGCAGCGCTTCCGCGACACCGTTCCGGGCGGGAAGGAACTCCGGCTTGAGGCCGGCGGCCTGGCGGTAGAACCGCAACGCGAGCGCCGGCACCCCCCAGCTCGACCAGGTCCGTGCCCGGCCCATCACGTCCTCGAGCTGCTGGACGCTCGGGAGCATCCTCGGCGAGCCGCGCGCCACGGCGGCCCGGGGCTCCTCCCCGAGGAGCGGGCCGAGACCGAGCCCGCGCACGAGCTCGTGGAAGCGCGGACCCTCGACCATCGAGGCCCCGTCCCGGGCGAGCTCGGCCGAGAGCGCGAGCGGGAGGCGGCCGCCCGTAAGGACGACGAGCCGGTGCGCCGGTCGGCCGACCTCCGAGGTCAGCCTCTGGACCGCGGCGAGCGACAGCTCGGCGGGATCGGCGACGAACGCGTAGAGGAAATCGTCGGAGGTCCGCACGAGCATCCCCTCCGGGACCTCGCGGACCCGGGCGAGGGATTGACCCATCGACTCCATGAGCGACGTGACGAGCTGAGCGAACTCCGGGCGCGCCACGGTCCTCCGAGGGGAACGTGAGTTAAATACGCGCGCTCGTCGAGGAAAACGGGCGGCCCCGTGGACTTCGCCGAGCTGGGCCGGTGGATCCCGCGCATCGAGCGCACGCTGCGGGCCGGCTACCGCGCCGAGCGCCGCCGGTGGGGGCGCGCCCTCGCCCCGTACTCGGACCTCCTCGAGGAGTTCGCGCTTCGCGGGGGGAAGCGATTCCGGGCGCTGATGGTCCTCGCCGGGTACCATCTCGCCACGGGCCGGGAGCCCTCGCCGGCGCTCCCCGCCGCCGCGGCGATGGAGCACTTCCAGAGCTGGATGCTCATCCACGACGACATCATGGACCACGCGGAGGAGCGTCGCGGCGGACCCGCCCTTCATCGCGCGCTCGCCGCTCGGATGCGCGAGCTCCGGGCGATCGGGGACCCGGACGAGCTCGGAACCGGTCTCGGGATCACGCTCGGGGACCTCGAGGAGCCGTTCACCGTCGAGGGCATCCTCGCGAGCCCCGTACCCGCGGAGCGGGCCCGGCGGGCGCTCGGCGAGTACTACCGGATGGCCCGCTGGACGGCGCTCGGCCAGGTCCTCGACATCGTCAACGGCAGCCGTCCGGTCGGGGAGGTCCGGGAGGCGGACGTCCTCGAGGTCCACCGCCTCAAGTCGGCGGTGTACACGGTCGCCTCGCCCCTGCGCCTCGGCGCGACCCTCGGAGGCGCGACGGACCGCTGGCTGGCGCCGCTCGAACGCTTCGGGCTCGACATCGGCGTCGCGTTCCAGCTGAGGGACGACGTGCTGGGCGCCGGGCTCGGCGGCGACGGGTCCGGGAAGTCCGCGAACGATCTCGTCGAAGGGAAGCGGACCCTGCTCGTCGTGAAGGCGTGGGAACGGTCGGGCGAGGAGGACCGGGCGCGACTTGACCGGGTGCTCGGCCGGCCGACGGCGAGCGCCGCGGCGATCGCCGAGGCGCGCGAGGTGATCGTTCGGTCGGGGAGCCTCGCCCATTCGGAGGCCGCCATCGAACGGCTCGCCGAGCGGGCCGGTCGCGGCCTGCGCTCAGCGACCGCCCTCCGGCCGGGAGGGCGCGCTCTCCTCGGCGAGATCGGCGACCGGCTCATCCACCGGTCGGTCTGATCCGGACCCGCGGGCCTGGCGGGGTCGGACCCCGGGCGATCGGGCCCTACGCTTCCGGAGGGGCGGCGGCCGAGGCGACGCCGGCGCTCTGGAGCGCCTCGCTGAGCTCCTTCTGCATCTGGGTGTAGCGCTCCTTCAGGTGGTTCTCCTGGCGCTCGAGCGCGCGGACCCGCACCTCAAGCGTCTCCTTCTCCTCGGAGAGGAGGTCCTCGACCTCCTTGCGGTCCTTCGCCTTCACGAGCAGGCTGCCGATCGGACGGTAGAGCGTCGCGTCCTCCGGGAGGCCCTTGAGCGCGTCGAGCGTGTGGACCGTCTCGCGCAGCTTGAGGTCCATCTGGAGGCGCTGCTCCGAGTACTGCGCGAGCTCCTGCTGGAGCCGCTGGAACTGCTTGATCTCGTTCTGGAGCTTCGCCGGGATCGCCACGGTCGCGGGGAGGCGAGGTGAGGGTGATAAGCGCTTCGCCGGGCCCTGTCAGTCGGCGGGCGCGGGGCGCGCCGGGAGGCGTTCCGCGACCCCCTCCGCGTCGAGCGCGAGGCGGATCCAGCCGAGGTAGGCGTTCATCGCGGCGCGGATCGCGCCGCTCTCGGCGGCGGTGACCTCGATCTCGACGGTCCTCGGATCGGGCCGGTTCAGGACCGCCCGGCACCGGGGGATCTCGCGCTCCACCTCGGGCCCGAGGACCTGAGAGAGCCGCTCGGCGGCGGCGGCGTCCGGGCGGTGGGCGCGGACGCGGGCCGTCCACCCTTCCGACGGGGCGCTCACGGCGCGAGTTCGGGGGCGAGGAGGGCGATCACGGCGTCGGTCTTGCGGGCCGCTGCCTCGACGTACCGCGCGGGGTCGAGGAGCTCGGCGATCTCCGATCCGGGGATCCGCCGGGTCACCTCGCCGCTCGCCGTCGCCCGGGCGACGAGGCTCTCCCCGGGCCTCATGTCGCGGGTGAGCCGACGCAGGAGTTCGTGGGCCTCTCCCCGCGCCAGCCCTCGCTCCGTCAGCGTCAGCATGAGCGCCTCCGTCATCGCGGCCCCGCCGGTCTCGGTGAGGTTGCGCGCCATCCGCGCCCCGTCGACCTCGAGGTGGGAGAACACGTCGGCGAGCTTCCTCAAGAGGTCGTCGGCGAGGATGACCGCATGGGGCACGAGGATCCGCTCGGCGGCGGAGTTCGTGAGGTCCCGCTCGTGCCACATCGCCATGTTCTCGAGCGCGGGCGGGGCGAGCGCGCGCACGACCCGCGCGAGCGAGGTCACGTTCTCGGAGAGGCGGGGGTTGCGCTTCTGGGCCATCGTCGACGAGCCGACCTGGCGCGACTCGTCGAACGCTTCGGCGACCTCGCCGATCTCCGTCCGCTGGAGGTTGCGGACCTCGGTGGAGAGGCGCTCGGCCGTGCTCGCGACGAGCGCGAGGAAGCCCATGAACTCCGCCAGTCGGTCCCGCCCGACGATCTGCGTGGGGGCCTCGTCGGCCCCGAGCCCGAGCCGGCGCATGACGAGGGCCTCGACCTCCGCCGCGTTCGGCCCGAAGCCGGCGCCCGTGCCGACGGCCCCGGACATCTTGCCGACGGCGAGACGCGGGGCGAGCTCGTCGAGCCGTCGGCGGTGGCGCATGACCTCGGCGGCGGCGACGGCCATCTTGTAGCCGAAGCTCAGCGGCACGGCGGCCTGACCGTGCGTCCGCCCGATCTCGGGCGTCGCCCGGTGCCGCCGGGCGAGGGCGATCAGGGCCCGCGCGAGATCGCTGAGGTCGGCGCGAAGGACCGCCACCGCGTCCTTGAGCTCGAGGCCGAGCGCGGAGTCGGTGATGTCGTTCGACGTGGCGCCGAAGTGGACCCACGCGGCGCCGGGGCCGGCCCGCTCGGCGAGGGCCCGGGTGATCGCCATCACATCGTGCTGGAGCTCCGCCTCGAGCGCATCGACGCGCTCGACGGTCACGCTCCCGTCGCCCGCCGCCCGCTCGATCGCCCTCGCCGCCTCGGCCGGGATCATCCCGAGGTCGGCCTCGGCCCCGGCGAGCGCCGCCTCCACCTCGAGCGCGCGGCGCAACCGGCTCGCCCGGGCGAACAGCCGGCGGACCTCGCGCCGGCCGTAGCGGTGCTCGATCGGACAGACCGTCCCGACGTCGTCCGACGGCACGATCGCCCCAGCCGACGCGCGCTATATAGGACCGCCCCCGGTGGCGGGTTGTAGTATCCCGGAATTACTTGCTCTCAGAGGACTTGGGGAGTGGGGTGCGAAAGCTCTCCCGGGCCGAGGTGCACTCGATCCTGCGGGAGCTCGCGCACCATCGGCACTCCGTCTACCACCTCGC
>JASHUV010000179.1 GCA_030039825.1 Thermoplasmata archaeon | reverse complement strand
GATGGTGAGCACGGTCGACGCCCTCCGCGCCGCCGGCGCCGTCCGGGCGGTCGGACCGGCGGCGATCCTCCACCTCGAACCGCCCGGGGCCGCGGGCTCCGTGGTCGATCGGTGGGTGGCGGCCCGCCAGAAGGTCCCGAACGACGAGGCGGCGGCGCTCCTCGCGACCGTCCAGGCCCTCCCGGCCCAGGCGAAGGCGTTCGAGGGCTTCCGGACCGCCTTCGCCACCGCGCCGGAGATGGGCGGCCAGATCTCCGCGGCGATCTACCTCGCGAGCCAGGGCGCCTCCCCGGACGGCGGCCTCGCCGAGCGGGTCCTCGCGACGGCCCGTCTCTTCGCCCCGAAGAGCCGGAGGCCGCTCCTCTCGGCCGCGCTCGTCACGAGCGAGCACGGGGGCCTCTCTCCGCAGGAGCTCTACGATTGGGTGGAGAAGGCCGCCGGGGTCGCCGGGCGTCGTCGGGTCGCCGCGTCGCCCTCGGAGTTCCCCGCGCTTGGACTTGCGCTCGTCGAGGGTCTCCCGAGGAACGTCTTCGAGGGCGTCCCCCAGATGCCGGGCGCCGGTACCGGGCCGCTCGAGGAGGCCGCGACGCTCCTCGCCCTGCACGCCTGGGTGTACCGGTCGATCCTCTCGCCGGAATTCGAGAAGGAGAGCGCGCGCGCGGCGCGCGCCGCCGCGGCCGCCCCGCCTCCCCGGTAGGGGCTCATCCGCGGAGCGCGCTCGGCCCTCACCTCACGACGGACCGGACCCATCGGGAGCCGCGCCCGGCCGGACCGACGCGCTCGGCGCACCGAGCGCGCCCGGCGATAGGAAGGGGTTAGGAGGGCGGGGAGCCCTCGTTGAGCTCGGACCAGTCCGACTCACCGGCGCCGTCGCCCTCCGCCATCGCGGGCGGGCTCGCCGCCTTCGCCGGGGCCGCCGCCGGCGGGGCCGCCTTCGGCTTCGGCTTCGCCGACGCCTTCGCGCTCCCGCCGCCGCCTCCCGACCCGCCCGACCGCCGCCGCCCCGCCATCATGAGGCCCACCACGGCCCCCACGATCAGGAGCACGATCAACAGGCCGAGCGCGATCGGCAGGCCCTCGAGCGTGTTCGTCTGCGTCGTCGGCGTGTACACCGGCACGAACGTCGCCGTCAGCGTCACCGGTCCGTCCACCGTCAGCGAATACTGCGCGGTCGACGTGTTCACCGCCCCGCCCGTCGCCGTCCAGTTCGCGAACTTCCACACCTGACCCGGCGGCGTCCCCGCCGTCGCCGTCACCGTGTAGCTCGTCCCCGCCGTGACCCAGCCCGTCGACGCCGACGCCGTCCCGTTCCCGCTCGTCAGCACCGTCACCAGGTACTGCTTCGTGAACGTCACCGTCGCCGTCACGTTCGCCGTCACGTCCTCCGAGTGCGTGTACGCCCCCGTCGAGACGTTCTCCGGCACGTAGCGCGCCCCGGCCGCCGCGTAGACGATCGGCACCGTCAGCGTGTACGTCCCGCCCGTCAGCCCCGTGATCCCCAGCGTCGAGCTCGACGAGCCCCCGCCGACCAGGCCCACCGTCGCGTTCCACACCGCCCCGCTCGGCAGCCCCGTCTCCGCCACCGTCAGCGTGTACGTCGGGATCGTCGGCGGCGGCAGCTTCAGGAACTGCGCCTGCTCCGTCAGCGGCCCGAGCGCCGTGATCGACGCGCTCGCCGAGGTCCCGGTGTAGCTCCCGGACCCCGTCCCGTTCCAGCTCACGAACGCGTAGCCCGGCGACGCCTCCGCCACCAGCGTGTAGTTCGCTCCCGGCGTCAGCCACTCCCCGTTCGTCCCGCCCGAGATCGATCCGCCCGTCGTGTTCGTCAGGGTGAGCAGATACGCCGGGGCGTAGGTCACCGTCACCGTCCCGCTCACGTCGATCGTCACCGACCCGCCCGACCCGGACGGGAAGGACGTCGACACCGACGTCGGCGCATACTCGATGTTCACCGCCGGCAACGCGAACGTCGGCAGCGCCGTCAGCACGTGGTTCCCGTTCGTCACGTTCGTCACGTTGAACGTCCCGACCCCGGAGTGCACCACCCCGTCGATCGCGAGCGAGTAGTTCTGCCCCACCGGCAGCCCCACCTCCTGCACCGTCACCGTCCACGTCGGCGCCGCGATCGGTCGGAACACCGCGAGCTCCGTCATCGGATTCTCCGGATGCACCGTGATCGTCCGCGCCGAGCTCGTCACCGACCCGTTCTGGCTCCCCACCCACTCGAAGAACTGGTAGCCCGACGACGGCACCGCCGTCAGCGCGAACGCCTTCCCCGCGTCCACGAACTGGCTCGCCGCCGACGTCGTCCCTCCGTCGTTCGACTGCACCGTCACGTACAGGGCCCGGGCGTAGGTCACGTTGACCTGCATCGAGCCGGACGCCGTCACCTTCTCGAGCCACGGCGGCTGCGCCGACGACGTCCCGTTGATCGAGTCGATCGTCGCGTTCACGCTCTGGACGTAATACTCCGTCCCGTTCGACGCGACGACGGTCGTCCCGTTGAACTCGTACTGCGAGCCCCCGGGCATCGCCACCGTCACCGGCGCCGTCGACGTCGGCCCGGGTGGGGCGAGATACTTCGTCGTCACGCCCGACGTCAGGTCATCGACCGAGAGCGTCCACCCGACCCCCTTCGGTAAGCCGTAGGAGGACACCACGCCGTTGAACGTGAACCCGGAGAGGCTCTTGATCGCGAAGCTCACCGTGATCCCGTTGAAGTTCGGCACCGTCACCGACGACTGCGACGGGGTCCCGACCCAGTACTGTCCGGTCTTCGGGATCGGGATCGTCAGCGCGTTCACCGTGTAGTCGATGCCCGTCTCCAAGGAGAACGCCTTCGAGCTCGACGTCGTCGTTGCCGTGATCGGCGAGCTCCCGCCCGTCAACGCGAGCCCCCACTGGGTCCCGCTCGGAAGCCCCGTCTCGCTGACCGTCAGCGGAAGGTTAAGGCCCCCACCGGAGGTGCTGCCGAGGAACGGGTTCCCCGATACGCACGTCGTGTCGTTCCCCGTGTAGGAGTACATCGACCCGCTGATGATGTACCACTCGCCGTAGACGTACTCACCGGCGCAGTACCCGCTGACGTTCCAGGCGACGGTCTCGTTGATCGGCCCCTGCGGCGTGAACGTGATCTGCTGGGAGAGCGTCGTCACCGACCC
>JASHUV010000178.1 GCA_030039825.1 Thermoplasmata archaeon | reverse complement strand
CCGGACGACCCCGGTCCCGATCCTCCGCTGGCGGCCAGACGGGAGCCGGCGGCCCTACGTTGAAACGCCCGGCCCGAACGGCCCATCGACCCAGTAGACGCTCTGCAGCCCGTTCTCGTAGATCGGGACGAACGGCGCCCGATCGAACCAGGCCCGCGCGGCGGCGCTCATCGGCGCCGCCGGGGCGCTCGGGTTCAGGGCGACCCCGCTCGTGCGCATCGTCGCGTCGATGGCGACCGCATCGAGCGGGTAGAGGGGGGGGCCGTGGGGAGCGAGGGAGGCGTTGAGCTCCGCCTCGGCCGCCGACCAGTTCGAGCCGACGAAGAGCGCGGGGGTCGAGTCCCACGTGGCCCGTAAGCCGTCGAAGCCGAAGAGCATCGAGCTCAACCGATGGTCCGACGCGACGATCGTCGGCGGGGGCAGCCCCTGGGCGGCCCATCCCCAGAGCGCCGCGTCGGCCGGAGTGAGGCCCTCCTGGAAGCCGCCGAAGTCGGCGGGCGGAGGGTAGGCGATCGCGGCGTTCCCGGCGAGGAGGAGCACCCCCGCCGCCACCCCCGCGAGGAGCGCGGGGCGACCCCAGGCGTCGGCGCCGCGGGCGACGAGACGGCCGAGTCCGATCGCGGCGAGGAGGCCGAGCGGGATGACCAGGTACTCCGCGTGGCGGGCCGGACTGATCACGCTCGTTCCCGTCGCGATCGCCGCGAGCGCCGAGAGCCCGACGGCGGCGAGCCAGGTCAGCCCGAGCGGGCCGAGGCGCGCCGCGCTCACGATCCGACGGGTCCCGGCGGCGAGCGGGACGAAGAGGAGGATCGGGGCGAACAGGACGACCGCCGCCACCGTCGTCTTCTGGGTCGTACCGGGGAGCGGGACGACCGTGAGGAGGAGCACCCCTCCGAACGTCGCCGCCACGAGGAGGCCGAAGTCCCGGACCGTGCTGCGGTCGGAGGGGAAGGTGACCTTCGGGCGGGGCCAGCGACGGGCCCGACGCCACCGGAGGAGGAGCGTGAGCCCGACGAAGCCGGCGATCGCCGCGGCCTCGAAGAGGAGGAGCTCGAGCGGCCCGGTGCCGACCGCGCCGCGGCTGACGGTAGGGAGGAAGCTCTTCGCGTAGACGAACCAGAAGGCGAGGAGGCCGACGACCATCGCCCCGGTGAAGGCGAGCTCCCGGTCCGGGAAGCGCCGGCTCCAGAGACCGGGCCGGTAGAGCTCGAGGAGGACGACGCTTCCGATCGCGCTCACGAGGAAGAAGTAGCTCGACAGATGGTGGGTCACGACGAGGGCGGCGGCCGTCAGGGCGAGCGGACCGTACCATCGAAGGTCCCTCCGCCCCTCGACGAACATCCAGAGCGCCGCGACGACGAGGAAGTCGCCGAGCGCGAGCGGGGCCGGGTGGGCGAGCGAGAAGATCCTCGGGAACGCCACCGTCGCGAGGCCCGCCCCGAGGAGGGCGATCGTGTCGTTCGGGAAGATCCGCCTCAGGAGGAGGAAGAGCGGAAGGACCGAGAGCGCGGCGACGACCGGGACCACGAGGGCGAGGGAGGTGAGCACGTTCGCCCCCGTGACGCCGGCCGTCGCCGTCGCGAGGAGGAAGATCCCGGGGAAGTCCGGGTACGCGCTCCCCCACCCGCCGTAGGCGCCCGGAAGATGCCCGGTGGTGGCGATCGCGGAGGTGAGGCGGACGTACTCGCCCGTGTCGGAGCCGAAGACCGCGTAGGTCCCGAGCGGCTCGAGAACGAGCACGACCGCGAGCCCGGCGAGCGCGACGAGCCAGAGGAACGGCGGGAGAGCGAGGCGGTCGGCGGGCCCGTCGGGACGAGCGTCGGAGGGCACGCGCCGGGGACGAGGCGCCGCTAGAAGACCTTCGCCCGGGGTCGGGCGCGACCCCGCCGGGCGGCCTCGATTCACGAACCTCTAAATAGGGGGGCTTGGTGGGGGCGCGCCGAGGCCCTCCGAATGCCCTCCGGAAAGCGCGCACGGCCGTCGAAGGGGAAGCCCGCCGCCACCAAGGCGAGGAAGAGCGCCCCGGCGTCCCGACCCTCGAAGCGACCCGCGCCGAAGCCGGCCGGGTCGAAGCCGGCGGCGAAGCGGACGGCGACGCCCGCGGCCCCGACCTCGAAGGGTGCGGCGAAGCCCGCCGCGAAGCGCCCGGCGATCCCCGAGGTCGTGGTACGACCGGCGGACCGCTCCCATCTGCTCTCGCTCGCCTTCCTGCGCGACGGCGACGAGTTCATGGCGCGCCTGGAGACCGACGCGGGGCAGATCACCGAGCTCAAGAACCGCTCGCTCGACCAATTGCTCTCCCTCGTCGCCAACGAGCTCGAGGACCTCCTCGAGTAGGTCGAGCGGACCCGGCCTCACGCCGGGCCCGTCGTCGGCGCGCTCCCCTCGCCCGTCGGGGGGACGGGCCGGAGGCCGCGCTCGATGAGGAGCACCGCCGCCTTCCCGCTCGCGTGGGCGACGCGCACGAGCTCGGTCGGTCCGTCGGAGAAGAACCCCGCGGGATAGGAGCGGAGCGTCTCCACCGAGAGGCCCGCGTCCCAGGGGAACCGGAGCGGGGCGCCGACCCGGGGCCGGACGAGGAGGAACCTCCCGTCCCGCCCGAGCGCCCGGGGGGCGCGTCCGAGGGTCAGGAGGGATCCCGCGACCGCGGCGGCCGCGAAGGCGAGCGTGAAGAATCCGTACCCGCCGAGGTCCGTCCGGACGCCCTCGTCCGGCGAGGTCAGGAACGTCAGGAGGACCGCGGCATCGATGGCGATGAGGAGCGCGAGGAAGAGGAGGAAGGACCGGACCGCGCGCTGGGTCCCGTCGTGGTTCGGGCGCTCGCCCGTTCCCGATGAGGTCGCGGCGTCGACCGGGGCCGGCCCGGGCTCGGCGGGCCGTCCCGTGGGGATGCGGATCGCTCGCGGGCTGCCCATGCCGCCCGGAAGAGTCGCGGGCCCGGGGCGATATAGTTGCGGATGGAGGCGCTACGCCTCGAGGTTGGCGTCGATCGCGGCGCCGGACGCGGACGCGGTCGCGGAGGGGCGCGGCCGGGCGAGGTCGACCAACGGGACCTTCCGGGCGATCTCGGCCGCCATCGCCGAGCAGGAGGAGGCGGGGACCGGGCGGTCGGTGTAGCCGGGAAGGGCGAGGTCGTAGGTGACGACCTT
>JASHUV010000177.1 GCA_030039825.1 Thermoplasmata archaeon | reverse complement strand
CAAGGAGGGCGGGGTCTTCCGGGCGAGCCTCCCCGGCGGCTTCCGGGCCGTCAAGGTCTACCGGATCGGGAACAGCATCTTCCGACGTCTCCCGGCGCCGGTCCTGGAGGAGCTCGTCCGCGAGGCGAGCGCCCATCAGCGGGCCCGACTGATCTACGCCTGGGCGCGGCGGGAGCACACGATCCTCCGCCGGCTCGCCTCGGCCGGCGTCCGCTGCCCGCAGCCGTACGGCTACCTGCGGAACGTCCTCGTGATGGAGTTCGTGGGGACGGACGGGGTACCGTCCGCGCCCCTTCAGGAGATGGTCGTCCATGACCCCACCGCCCTCCGCGACGAGCTCGTCCACCAGATCCGTCGCATGATCGTCGACGCCGGCCTCGTTCACGGCGACCTCTCGCCGTACAACATCCTCCTCCACGAGGAGCACCCGGTCTTCATCGACGTGGGGCAGGCGATCCCCGCGAGCCACCCCGCCGCGGCCGCGCTGCTCGAGCGCGACGTCACGACGCTCGCGAAGTTCCTGACGCGCTGGGACGTCGCCACGACCGGCCCGGAGCTGCTCCAGGCGATCGGGCCGGTCCCGGCCCCGCCCTCCCGGGGGTCGTGATGCCGGTCCTCTACCTGCGTCTTCCGGAGGACCGCATCGGCGCCGCGATCGGCCCGGGCGGGTCGACGAAGCGGGCCCTCGAGTCGGCGACGCGGACCGAGATCGCCGTCGATCCGGACGACGGGGAGTTCCGGATCACGGCCCCGGACGACGGGGGGGCCCTCTCGGCGCTGAAGGCCCGCGACGTCCTGATGGCGATCGGCCGAGGGTTCTCCCCCGAGCGGGCCCGCCGCCTCCTCAAGGAGGAGACCTACCTCGCCGTCATCGACATCAAGCTCGTCAGCGGAAAGAAGGGCCGCGACCAGATGTGGCGGATCCGCTCCCGCCTCATCGGCGTCCAGGGCCGCGCCCGGGCCCGGCTCGAGGAGCTGTCGGGCTGCTCGGTCAGCGTCTATGGCTCCACCGTCGCCCTCATCGGGGGGGAGCGGGAGCTCGAGCGCGCGGTCGAGGCCGTCGAACTCCTCCTGCACGGGAGCGAGCACTCGACGGTCTTCCACTGGCTCGCCCGGAAGCGCCGCGAGGACGGGCGCGAGGACGCGCTCGCGCCGTCGGTCGACGAGCCGATCGCGGAGTGATCCCCTCCGATGGGCAAGATCGTCGCGCTCGCGGAGCCCGAGCTCGATTGGTCCCGCGGTCGCTTCGCGGCCTATTACCGGGGGGCCGAGGTGCCCCCTCCCCCCGAGCTCGCTCGCCGGGAGTTCGCCGCCTTTCCCTTCGCCGCGGAGACCGGCATGCGCCGGCACGCGGCGCTTCCCGCCCCCGTGGACCTCGAGGGGTTCCTCCGGACGGTGGTCCCGCGGCACGTCTACTACTCCTCCGCCTACTACGAGCGGCCCGACCACCCGACGATGGCCGAGAAGGTCTGGCTCGGCGCCGATCTCATCTTCGACCTCGATGCGGACCACCTGAAGGGCGCGGAGTCGCTCGGGTACGCCGCGCAGCTCGATCTCGTGAAGCGCCAGCTCGTGCGCCTCGTCGACGAGTTCCTCCTCCGCGACTTCGGCGTCGATGCCTCCCAGATGGCGATCGTGTTCTCGGGGGGACGCGGCTACCACGTGCACGTCCGGGAGGAACGCTTCCGCGGGCTGTCGAGCCCCGAGCGGCGGGAGCTCGTCGACTACCTCGCCGGGACCGACGCCGACGTTTCCGGGACCATCACCGAGGTCCGCTTCACGGGCCCCGACGGGGCCCACGCCAAGATGTTCCGAAAGCTGCCCGAACCGGAGGCGCCCGGATGGCCCGGTCGCACGATGCGGGGCTTCCTCGATCTTCTGGATCGTTGGTCGGCCGACGATCCCGTCCGGGTCGTCGCCGAGCTCGAGCGCCTCGGCGTCGGACCCACCCCCGCCCGGCAGTTCGCCCGCGCTCTCGCGAAGGGCTCGGCGGCCCAACGCGTTCGCCTCTCCCGGACCCTCGACGGCTTTCCCACGAAGATCCCGACCCCGATCTTCGAGGCCGTCCTCCGGGAGGCCGCCGTCGCGATGCAGGGCGAGACCGACGCCCCCGTCACGACCGACATCCACCGGCTCATCCGGCTGCCCGGCTCGCTGCACGGCGGGACCGGTTTCCGCGTCGTCCCGATCCCGCGGGAGAGGGTCGACGCGTTCGAGCCCTTCCGGGACGCCCTGGCGCCCGGGGTCGGCGGCGGTTCGGGCACCGTCGCGGTCCGCCTGCGCGAGCCGGTCGACTATCCGTTCGACCCGCGGGTGAACGGCCCGGCGGACGCCGTGCTCGAGATCGCGCCGGCGGCGGCGCTCTTCCTCATCCTGAGGGGGGAGGCGGCGCTTCGGCCTTGACGGGCACCATGAGGCGCCCGATCCTCTCGATCGAACCCTCGACCGTCTCGCCGCTCGTCAGCCGTCGGCTCTCCTTCCCGAACTCGAAGCCCGGCGAGCCGCCGAGGCTCCCCATCGAGATGACGTCGCCCGGCTCGAGCGTGATGCCCTTCGTCAGGTGCTCGAGGACCTGCGGGATCCGGAAGACATAGTCGCCGGTGTCGCCGGACTGCCGGACGGTCCCGCCGACCTTGAGCTCCATCTTGAGCGGGTAGGGCTCGCCGACCTCCTCCTTGGGAACGATCCATGGCCCGACGGCCATGCTGGCGTCGAACCCCTTGCCCATCACCCAGTCGACGCTCCCGGGCGCGGGGTATTGGAGGTCCCGGTACCCCATGTCGAAGGCGATCGTGTAGCCGGCGACGTGCTCCATCGCCGTCGCGGCGCTCACGTGCTTCCCCCTCTTCCCGATGACGACGGCGAGCTCGAGCTCGACGTCCGGGAAGGTGCCCGCCTGGTGGAGGACGAGCGGCTCGCCCGGTCCCACGAGGCTGTTGAAGTACCGGGCGAAGGCGAACGGCTGGCCCGGGACCGGCTTCCCCTGCTCGGCGAGGTGGGAGCGCGAGTTCGAGGCGAGGCAGTAGATCTTCGACCCCGCGATGACGGGGGCGAGGAGACGGACGCCCTCCTCCGGCTTGAAGAGGAAGCGCGCCCCGGTCGCCGCCCTCGGGGTCCATCCCGCGGCCCGTCGGCGTCCGATGTACTCGAGGATCTTCTTCGTGAGCTCGACGGATTCCGAGCCGCCCTGGAAGAACGCCCGCATGTCGCGGAAGCGGCTCGGGTCGGCGCCCTTGATCGGGTTCACGCCGAAGTAGTCCCGGCAGGCCGTATCGAGGTCGAGGTACTCGTTCTGGTCGGTGACCATCCCGAAGTGGAACTGGTCGGCGAGAAGGAAGTGAACGAGCCTCAACCGCGTCCTCGGCGGTCGGAGACGGCCGATTAAATAAGTCTCCCCTCAGCGGCTCGGGTCCGCCGGGCGCAGCGACAGGAGCACGCCCTCGCCGAGCCTCTCGACGGCGTCGAGCGCGAGGGGCACGCTCGCGCCGGCGTCGGGGCTCTCGGCGCCGACGGCCAGGCTCGGCGCCGTTCGCCCCCCGATCACGACCGGCGCGATGTAGACGGTCAGGCGGTCGAACGCCCCGGTCCGGAGGAGCGCCGCGATGACCTCGCCCCCGCCCTCCACCATCACCTGCCGGACGCCCCGTCGGCCGAGCTCCTGCCAGAGCCTCGGCAGGTCGACGCGGCCCTCCCCGAGGACGACCGTCGGCGTTCCGGGGGGCAGCCGTCCCCGGCCGGCCGTCGAGGTCGCGACGAGGGTCGGAGAGCTCCCGTCGAGCACGCGGGCCGTCGGCGGCGTCCTCCCGGAGCTGTCGAGGACCACCCGGAGGGGCTCGGGACCGGGGGGCCGGTCGATCATCGCCCAGTCGACCTTGAGCGCCGGATCGTCGGCGACGACGGTCCCGACGCCGACGACGATCGCCCCGGA
>JASHUV010000176.1 GCA_030039825.1 Thermoplasmata archaeon | reverse complement strand
CGCCGCCGAGGCGCTCTCGCTCCTCTACGAGGGCGCCGGCGCGCTGTTCCGGGCCGAGGCCGAGCGGCGGGGGATCACGCTGGCCGAGCTCGGCGCGCTCGCGGAGAAGGACCCGTCGATCGACCGCGCCCTCGACGAGCGGATGCTCGCGCTCGCGCGCCCGGGCCACCTCCTCGACGGCCGGGTCGCCGGCGCGCTCTGCCGCCGCCGGGGGATCCCGGTCGATTACGTCGGGGTCACCGCCCCCGAGCCGGTCCGCCTGACCCGGCTCGCCGAGCGCGACCATGTCCCCCTCGAGCGCTGCCGGGCGGAGACGCGCGCCCGCGAGGCGAGCGAGCGGACGCGCTACCTCGCCTGGTACGGGATCGACCTCGCCGCGGAGCGGCCCGACCTCGTCGTCGACTCCGCGACGCTCGGGCCGCGGGAGGTCGCCGCGGCGATCGTCGACTTCGTCCGGTCCCGCTCGGGGGGCGCGTGAGCGCCCCTCCCGCGGCGACCGCCCTCCCGGAGGAGGTCCGGGCGCGTCTCGCCCAGGGCGCCTTCCTCCTCATCGACAAGCCCCGCGGGCCCTCCTCCCACCAGGTCACGGCGTGGGTCCGGGACCTCCTCGGCGTGCGCGCGGCCGGCCACGCCGGGACGCTCGATCCGAACGTCTCGGGGCTCCTCTGGGTCGGCGTCGGACCGGCGCTCAAGCTCCTGCCCCTCCTCCTCGAGTTCCCGAAGCGCTACGTCGGCGTCGTGCGCCTGCACGGCGCGGTCGCCGACCCGGACCTCGACCGGGTCCTCGGCGAGTTCGTGGGCCCGATCTTCCAGACCCCTCCGGTCCGCTCGGCGGTCCGCCGGGCCCGGCGCGTGCGGACCATCCACCGGCTGAGCCACCTCGACCGGTCCGGGGAGCTCGTCGCCCTCGACGTCGTCGGGGACTCCGGCACCTACGTGCGGACCCTCGCGGTCGATATCGGCGAGGCCCTCGGGGTGGAGGCCCACCTCGAGGAGCTCCGTCGGACCGGCACCGGTCCGTTCACGGAAGCCGGCTCGATCACGCTCGCGACGCTCGCCGACGCGCTCGCGGAGGCGCGGGCCGGGCGGAGCGCCGCCCTCCTCGCCGTCCTCCACCCCCTCGAGGAGGTCACGCGCGAGTTCCCGCCGATCGTCGTGAAGGACTCGGCGGCGGCGGCGATCGCCCACGGGGCCGACCTCGCCGCCGGGGGGATCGCCGAGGCGCCGACGGAGTTCTCCCGGGGCCGCCGCGTCGTGCTCGTCGACCGACGCGGGGAGCTCCTCGCCACCGGGACGGCGCTCGTCGACCGGGGGGAGCTCCCGAAGCGGCGGCACGGGTGGGTCGTCGACGCGGAGCGGGTCTTCGTCGACCCCGCCCGCTACCCGGCGACGTGGGGGAAGGCCGGGGCGGCCGGCGGATCGCCCCCCTCCCGGGCCGCCGCGGGCCCCGAGGGACCTACGCCCCGCCGATCGCGACGAGCGTCTCCGTCCCCTTGATGCCGGGGATCCGCCGGATCCGGTGGACGACGACGTCGAGGGCCTGGTTGATGTGGGGGGCCTCGAGCTTCGCGATGAGGTCGTAGGGACCCGTCACCGCCTCCACCTCGACGACCGACGGCTCGGCCTTGAGCCGACGGTGGACCTCCTCGAGGCGGCCGACCTCGGTGGCGACGAGGAGGAAGACGGTCTCCATGGGGGTGGCCCTACGAGCAGGGCGGACCCTCTTGAGGTTGCCGGGCGACCCCCGACGGGTCCCCGTCGGGCAACCGTTAAGGCGCGTCGCGCGAGGAGCGGGCCCGATGGGTCTCGCCCTGCGTGCGGCTGGGTCGGGCGGGGTGAGGCCGGTCCGCCCCCGCCCCGGCCGCCCCCTCGCCCTCTACGTCTGCGGGCCGACGGTCTACGACGGCGCCCACGTGGGCCACGCGCGGACCTACCTCACTTTCGACCTCGTCCGTCGCCAGCTGCGGGCCGACGGCGTCCGGGTCCGGGCCGTGATGAACATCACCGACTACGAGGACAAGATCTCCGACCGCGCGATCGCCACCGGGACGACCTGGCGCCGCCTCGCGCGGCGCGAGGAGCGGAGCTTCCTCGGGGACCTCGGCCGGCTCGGGATCCTCCCGGCCGACGTGACCCCGAGGGCGAGCGAGCACGTCGCCGAGATGCGCGCGATCCTGCGGACCCTCGAGAAGCGGGGGCGGACGGCCCGGACGGACGGCGGGCTCCTCTTCGACCCGCCCCGGGTCACCCCCCGGCCGCGGGGGGAGCTTCCCTGGGCCCACCTCGTGCCGGAGCCGGGGGCCGCGTCGCCCGGGGCCCGGGAGCTCGAGACCTTCGCGCTCTGGCTGCCCCCGCACCCCGGCGGTCCGGCCTGGCCGAGCCCGTGGGGACCGGGCTCGCCCGGCTGGCACGTCGAGTGCCTCGCGATGGCGCGCCGCTACCTCGGTTTCCCGGTCGACCTGCACGGCGGGGGGCAGGACCTCATCTTCCCCCACCACTTCGCCGAGAACGCGCTCAGCGAGGCGCTCGACCACCGCCCGTTCTCCCGTCGCTTCCTCTACGGGGCGTTCGTCACTCAGGGGGGCGCCAAGATGGCGAAATCGACCGGCCAGCTCGTCCCGCTTCGCTCGGCCCTCGACGAGGCCGGGCCGGCGGCCCTCCGATGGTATCTCGGCGCCACGCCCTACGACGTGCCGCTCGAATGGGACCCGAGGGGGCTCGAGAGCGCCGCCGGCGAGCTCCTCCGGGTCCGACGGGCCCTCACCGGAGCCCTCGCCCCCGGCGCCGGTGGCCGGATCCCGGCCTCGGCGTTCGGCCGGCTCTCGGCCACCGTGGCGCGGGCCCTTCGCCGGGACCTCGGGACGAGCCCGGCGCTTCGGAGCCTGTCGAATCTCGCCGACCGGATCGGGAGCGACCCGACCGGCCGGGTCCGTCGCGGCGAGGGACGGGCGGCGCGGACCCACCTCGCCGCGGTCTCCGACCGCCTCGGGATTCCGCTCCTCTAGGTGCCCGTCGGTGCCGGGCGCTCCCGCGTGACGAGCAGGCTCAACCCGTTCCCCCCGCCCATGCAGAGGGTCGCGAGGCCGAGCCGCCCCCGGGCCCGGATGAGCTCGTGGATCAGGGTCACGACGATCCGGGCTCCGCTCGCCCCGATGGGGTGGCCGAGCGCCACGGCCCCCCCGTGGACGTTGAAGCGATCGTCGGGAAACCCGAACACGCGCTGGACGGCGATGGAGGCGGACGCGAACGCCTCGTTGTGCTCGACCCGGTCGAGGTCCGCCGCCGTGAGGCCGTAGCGGGCGAGGTGGGCGGCGACCGTCGGGATCGGCGCCTCCATCACGTCGGAGGGGTGCACACCGCCGACGGCGCTCGAGTGGATCCACGCGATCGGGTGGGCGCCCCGGGCGTCGACCTCCGCCGCGCTCGCGAGCACGAGGGCCGCCGCCCCATCGGAGAGCTGGGAGGAGTTCCCGGCCGTCAGGAGGCCGTCCGGGGCGAACGCCGGCGCGAGCCGCCCGAGCCCCTCGAGCGTCGTGTCCCCCCTCGGCCCCTCGTCGTGGGCGAGACCGCCGGGCGTGCCGGTGATCTCCGGCGGCACGTTGACGCGCTCCGCGGCGAACGTCCCGTCGCGGTCGGCCTTCGCGGCCGCCTTGTGGCTCCGCAGCGCGAAGGCATCGACCTCCGCCCGCGTCAGCCCGTGCTTCTTCGCGATCCGCTCGCCGGTGAGCCCCATCGCCTCGTGCTCGCCGTAGGCGTCCGTGAGCGCGTCACGCTGCATGGCGTCCTCGAGCTCCCCGGGGCCGAATCGAAGGCCCCATCGGGACGCCGCGGGAAGCAGGTAGGGGGCCCCGCTCATGCTCTCCATCCCGCCGACGACGAGAAGGCGGTGGTCGCCCGCCCGGATCGACGCGCTGCCCGCGATGAGCGCCTGCAGGCCGGAGCCGCAGACCATGTTCACCGTGAATGCCCCGGACCGGTCCGGGACGCCCGCCCCTCGGAGGACCTGACGCGCGGGGTTCTGGCCGGCGCCGGCCTGGATCCCCTGGCCCATGATCACGAACGGGACGTCCGAGGCCGGGACCTTGGCGCGCTCGAGCGCCTCGCGGGCCGCGAGGGTGCCGAGGGCGGTCGCGGGGACCTTCTTGAGCGCCCCGCCGAACTTTCCGATGGGCGTCCGAACGGCCGAGAGGATGGCGACAGGCGACGGGGGAGCCTCGGGCATCGTGCGAACCGGCCTCCGGACGGCGGCAGACGCTCTTAGCGGGAGGGTCTAGTCTTCCTCGACGCGTGGCGCCAGGAGGAAGGTCGCCTCGCCCTTCTGGTTCGCCACCGAGAAGACGATCTTCAAGGGGTACTCGTTCCCGACGTGGAGCGTCACATCGGGGCTCGTGGTGATCGACTTCACCATGTTCGAGAAGAAGTCGAGGGGGTACATGCTCCGCACCGTCTCGGGGACGGTGAGCTGGACGAGGCCGTCCTTGCCGAGGCGCATGTCGACGTGGTCGGTCTCCCCTTCCGAGTGCATCGTGAAGCCCTCCGGGTCGAGGGTGAGCGTCACGTGGTCGGAGATCGACTCGGTCCCGCGGATCCCCTGCCGGAGCTCGTCCATCTTGACGCGGGCGACGCCGGGCGGGTTGACGTTCGGGACCTTCGGCTCGGCGATGCCCGCCGGGTCGATGACCGACATCTGGCGCGTCACCTTGCCGACCTTCACGACGAGGCGGTTCTTCCCGCCGTCGAACTGCAGGTCGATGACATCGCCGGGCTTCGCGAGGCGGAGGACCTCCTTGAACTTCTCGATGTCGATGCCGATCTCGGTCGGCTCGCCGGTGAACTCCTCGAAGGCGGTCGACTTCAAGGACAGGACCAGCATCGCGACGTGCGAGGGATCGACCGCCTTGACCGAGACCCCGTCCTTCGAAATGGAGAGCTTCGCCTCCGGAACGAGCGTGGAAACGACCTCCACGAGCTCCCGGAGGACCTCCATCCGGATGCGCGCCGTGAACATCCCTGACCTCGGGCGCGCTTTACACGCCCCCCCTCTAAAAGGGTGTCGCCGCGCGACGCGCCGGGAACGCCGGAGGGCGGGTCGGTCGACGGTGGCGGGGAGTTCCGACACGGCCCCGGAGCTCCTCCCCGGGGGGGCGCGACCATGACGGAGGCGGCGTACCTCGCCGGTACCGAGGCCGGTTACGAACGGACCTTCACGGCGACGGTGGTGAGCCGGCCGCCCGGGGCGATCGTCCTCGATCGGACGTTCTTCTATCCGGTCGGCGGGGGTCAGCCGGCCGACCGCGGCTGGCTCACGACCTCGCGCGGGGAGCGCGTCGCGATCACCGACGTCCGCAAGAGCGGCGAGGCGATCGTTCACGCGCTCGCGAAGCCAGCGCCCGGCGTCACCCTGCCCGCCCCCGGGGAACGGGTCGAGGGAGAGATCGACTGGGCGCGTCGCCACGCCCACATGCGCCTCCATACGGCCCAGCACCTCCTGAGCGCCCTCCTCTTCGCCCAGAGCGGCCTGCGGACGAGGGCCGCGGCGCTCAGGATCCCGGGGGCCACGATCGACCTCGAGTCGACCTGGCCGTCGGCGTTGCCGTGGACCGTGGTCGCCGAGTCCGTGGGGGCCGAGCTCGCCCGGGCCCGCGACGTCCGGATCGCCTTCGTGCGTCGGGCCGAGTGGGACCGCGCGCCCTCGGCGCGCTCCGGGGCCGTCCCGCTCGCGCCTCACGTCGACCCCGTCCGGATCATCGAGATCGACGACGTCGATCGCTGCCCCTGCGGGGGGACCCACCTCAGGTCGACCTCGGAGATCGGGCCGATGGAGCTCTCGGCGCCGGTGCCCTACGCCGGCGGGTCGCGGGTCGGGTTCACGCTGCGGGGGCTCGCGGCCCACTCCGAGCGCGTGACCCCGTAGAACGCGACGTCGTGCCAGCCCCCGTGATGGTAGAGGGCGGAGACCATCGTCCCTTCCCGGCGGAAGCCAAGGCCCTCGAGAAGGCGCATCGATGGGACGTTCGCGACGTCCGTCGTCGCCCCGACCCGGGCGAGGTCCGAGGCGTGGAAGAGGTAGTCGACGAGCAGGCCGACCGCCTCCTTGCCGTACCCCTTCCCGCGCTCGGCCCGCTCGCCGAGCATGTACCAGATGTCGGTCGTCTCGAGGACGGGGTGCGGGCGGTAATGGCCGAGGAGCCCGATCGGGCGGGGGCCCTCGAGGCGTTCGATGACGAACCGGGGCGCGAGCGAACCGAGGTCCCCGTCGGCCTCCGCGACGGCCTTCCGGAAGTCCGGGAGCGCATCGAGCGTGAAGCGGTCGAACGGGGCGGCGATCTCGGGGTCGTTGTACCAGTCGTAGAGGGCGGGAAGCTCGGAGATCTCCGGGGGGCGCAACCTCAGGGCGTAGCCCTGGAGGACGGGGACGGGGGCCACTCGGTTACCGCGCCCCGGCCCGGTTCCCCTCGACACGGGCCGATCCGACCGATGGGCCGCTCGCCGCGGGCGGCTCGATCGCCCCGCCGCCGCTCTCGCCGCGCTCGGTGAGGTCCTGCGCGACGCGGTGGCCGCTCGGGGTGAGCGAGTAGACGAGCTTCGGCTCCGTGTAGCCGATGACGTACTGGACGCGGCGGTAGACGTAGCGCCCCATCTCGAGCTGCCGGAGGGAGTTCTTGAGCTCGTTCATCTCCTCGGCCGCGAAGGCGCGGAAGATGCCGAACTCCGTCGTCCACTGGTCGGCCTCGAAGCGGACCTGGGCGCCGCGGTGGGCGAGCAGATGGACCAACAGGTGGCGTTGGAGGGAGGTGGGCGGGTCGTTGCTCATCCGCCGAACCCCGCTCCGAGAGCCCCGCCCGGGACCGGTCGATGTTCGGCCGGCCGAAGGAGAGACGGGCTCCCGAAGCGCCGTCCGGCGACATGTGAAGGCGAACCGGACCGGCCCCCCCGCATGGGGCCCTTCGAGGGATGCGTGCCCATACGTACCGGCGGCTCCGGCCGCGTTCCGTCTTTAGGCGGCCTTCCCCATTATATAGACTTCCATGACTGGCCGGCGCCCATGCCCGAGGCGCCGGTCCGCGGGGACCCCGCGGTCGTCACCGGTGGCGCGGGGGCGATCGGATCCGTCCTGGTCGCGGCGCTCGCCTCGGACGGGACGCCCGTCCGCGTCATCGACAACCTCTCCTCGGGGCGGAAGGAGACCCTCGCCCCCGGGATCGCGGCCGGCCGGGTCCGGCTGACCGTCGCCGACCTCCGGACGCCCGAGGCGTACGCGAGGGAGTTCGAGGGCGCCGGTTCGGTCTGGCACCTCGCCGCGAACCCCGACATCCGCCGCGGGACCGACGACCCGACGCTCGACCTCGAGCACGGGACCGTCGCGGCGTTCCACGTCCTCGAGGCGGCCCGGCGGGCCGACGTGAAGGAGCTCTACTTCTCCTCCTCGAGCGTCGTCTACGGTTTCCCCGACCGCTTCCCGACGCCGGAGGAGTACGGTCCGCTCCTGCCGCAGTCCCTCTACGGGGCGTCGAAGCTCGCCGCCGAGGGCCTGTTCTCGGCCTACGCCCACTGCTACGGCCAGCGGGCCTTCCTCTTCCGCTTCGCCAACATCATCGGCGCCGGGATCACGCACGGCGTGATCTTCGATTTCTTCGAGAAGCTCGCCCGGGATCCGACCCGGCTCGAGGTGCTCGGGGACGGCCGCCAGGCGAAGAGCTACCTTCGGACCGAGGAGTGCGTCGACGCGATGCGGTTCGTCGGCGCCCACGCCCGGGACACGGTGAACGTCTACAACCTCGGGACCGCCGACCAGGTCGGCGTCCGGGGGATCGCCGAGGAGGTCGTCCGGGTGCACGGCGGCCGCGCGCGGATCGAGTACACGGGCGGCGCGCAGGGATGGGTCGGCGACATCCCGCGCCAGCTGCTCGCCATCGACAAGATCGGCCGGCTCGGATGGCAACCGAAACGCTCGTCGCGGGAGGCCGTCACCGAGACGATCCAGGACCTCGCCCGTGCCCGCGGCCTCGCCTGAACCGGCGCCGCCCGGCCGGGCCGGGTCGCCCCGCCCCGGCTCGGTCAGCGTCATCGTCACCGTCCTCAAGGACCCCCGGGTCGAACGGACCCTCGAGAGCCTCCTCGCCCAGCGACGACCTCCCGAGGAGATCCTCGTCGACGACGGCGGCCCGCCGGGCGCGGTCTCGGAGATCGCGGCGCGTTTCCACGCCCGGGACCCCCGAGTGCGTCGGCTCGCCGCCCCCGGCAACATCGCCGAGAGCCGCAACGCCGCGCTGGCCGTCGCGGCGGGTGAGTTCGTCGCGTTCCTCGATGCCGACGAGGTCGCCCCGGCGGAATGGCTCGAGCGCCTCGTCGCGCCGTTCGCCGACCCCCTCGTCGGCTTCACCGGCGGGCCGACGCCCGGCCTCGCCTCGACCCTGACCACGGTCGGCGCGCGCTACTACGACGGGTATCTGGGACGGTTCTACG
>JASHUV010000175.1 GCA_030039825.1 Thermoplasmata archaeon | reverse complement strand
GTAGGCGAGGAAGAGCGGTTGGCCGCCGACGCCGATCTGGAGCGTCCCGACGCCCATGAAGTTCGTCTGGGTGCCCTGGAACCACGTGAGGTTCGAGATCGTGAAGTTCCGGCCGGGCAGGAGCTCGTTCGTCGCGACATCGTACACCTCCACGTAGAAGAAGCCGGTGAACGTCGGCGGGGTCGGCACGCTCGTCCCGTTCTCCGCGTAGGTGTAGTTCCCCGACGAGTCGGGGTTCCCGGAGATGTCGCGCGCGACGACCGAGAACGTCAGCGAGGAGGAGGGCGGGAGGCCGGGGAGGACGGCGTAGCTCGTGTTGAGCGAGATCGCCTTCATCGGAACGGAGCCGAGGACGCTCGCGCCATGGTCATGGAACTGGAAGTCGACCTCCGCCCCGTCGAACGTCACGTTCTCCCGGGCCTCGTGCACCGTCACGTTCACCGGGGTCCCCGTCGGGAGGTAGGTCTCGCCGGGCGTCAGGACGTTCGGGTAGGTGGAGATCTGGGCGTTCTCCTCGAGCGGGGAGTTCGGCTCGGGGAACGTCCCGCCCATCGAGGTCGTGAAGTTGTACGTCTGGCTCGTCACCTCGTCGATGCGGGAGAGCCCGTCCCAGTAGAGGAAGATCGTGATCGAGATGGTGACGATCGTCCCGCCGACCTGCTTCGGGATCGGCGTGGTGAGCCACATCGTCGTGTTGTTCGCCGGGCCGAAGATGTAGTCGGAGTAGGCGTATCCGATCCCCGAGCCCGGCAGGAGGATCCCGACGGTCGCGTTCGCCGCGGGGATCGGCGTCGCGGGCCCGCCGGAGGCGTTGAACGACGTCAGGTAGACCTGCGTCGTCTGGTCGGGGTTCGGATCGAAGGCGGGGGTCGTCAATACCGACGGGGTCGTGGCGACCCGGACGTCCCCCGTGAAGTTCGTCGACGCGAACGGCGCCTCGACGGCGGCCTCCCAGGTCGGAACGGTGTCGTAGCCGGTATTGTAGTCCTCGGCGACGCTGACCTGCTTGTTCGAATCGACCTCACCGAGGTTGCTCGTGACGGTGATGTAGAAGGAGAGGTAGTCGCCCGGGAAGAAGTACTTGTAGCAATCGACGTAGTACGACGCCGTGTCGGGGTTCCCCGTCGGGGTCCCGCCGACGCTCGGCGCCCCCGCGACCATGAGGAAGCAGTCGGAGCTGTCCCAGTCGGCCGGGTCGAAGTTCGGGACGGCCTGGGCCCCGACGCCCGGCTCGGGCCACTCCGTCGCCCAGAGGCAGATGTCCGCGGTGAGGATCCGGACGTTCGTGGAGACGTTCACGTAGAATCCCGGCGCGTACTCGGGAATCGTCCCGTTCTCCGGGACGGTCGGCATGTACGGCGGCGAGGGGCTGCCCGGGACGGAGAAGCAGACGTTGACGTCGGTGAAGAACTCGTCGGAACCGCTGACCCAGTTCGTCGCCCCGCCGCACGTGGAGAGGAGGGGGGTCGCCCCCGCCGGCACGACGTTCCGGGAGGTGAGCCCGACGGCCTGGGCGGCCGCGTGAGGGGAGGCGAGGGAGGCGGTCGGGGCGCTTCCGGTCCGGACCGTCGAGCCGAGCGAGAGAGGGGCGAGCGCATGGCCGACGTCCCCCGAGCTCGCGAGCCCGCCGTAGACGGACAGGGCCATGACGGCGGCGAGGAGGAGCGCCGCGCCGCGGGCGCCGGGGCGCCTCACAGCGTGACCCTCCGCTCCTCGGCCTTCCGACGCTTGATGATCCGATCGAACCACTTCCAGAGGAAGAAGGCGACCGCGGCCGCCGCGACGAGCCCGGCGATCTCGGCGACCTCGTAGGCGAGGCCGGGCCCGTTCGCGTACTCGACGGACGGCGCGTTCACCGTTGAGGAGAGGCTCCCGTTGAGCCAGAAGAAGATGGAGTTCCCCTCCTGGACGACGATGTAGTCGGAGCCCCGGGCGAGGGTGAGGTGCTGGTTGTCCATGGTGAGCTCTGGGTTCGTCGCTAAGACCTCGACGCTCGTCGAGTGCGAGCTCGTGCTGCTCCCGATGACGGCGTCGGTCACCGTGATGTTGTAGGAGGCGTTCGCCGCGACGACGAGCGGACGGAAGTTCTGGCCCGTCGCGTTCGGGTAGGCGATCCCGAACTGGGTCTGGGCGAGCGTGTTGAACGCCGGGGTCGGACCGCGGATCTGCACGGTGGCGCCCGAAACGTAGCTCGAGGAGCCGTTGTTGTAGACGTAGACGTAGAAGAACGACTCGTTCGACGGCAGGTAGGCGGTGGTGTAGTTCTCGAACGACTGGACGTCGTAGGGGTACGGCGTCGACTGGTCGAGGTGGAAGGAGTAGTCGACGGCCTGGACCGTGAAGCTCACCGAGGCGCTCACGGGCATGCCGGGGAGGATCCCCGAGAACGCCGTCGAGTTGACGCGGGAGAGCGGGATGACCTGCCCGGCCGTCTCGTCGAGGGGGGCGTAGTACATCGTCTCGTCGATGAGGACCGAGAAGAGCGAGGTCTGCGGGTCGAGGCTCTGGACGAGCACCGAGACGTTCTGGCCGGGGGCGACGAGCGGGGTCTCGAGCGTGCCGTTGATGGGGTTCACCGGCGGGTTCGCGACATCCTTCGGGGTCGTCGTGACCTCGACATCGTCGGCGAAGATCCCCGTCGGGAACGTTCCGTTCCCGTTGACCACGTAGGACTGGGAGGGGTAGGAGATCGTGTCGTTCGAATACTTCGCGTTGTCCTGGGCGACGACCCAGAAGACGATCTCGTCCCCGGCGACCTGGGCGAAGGAGCGGGGGATCGTGGCGTTCGCCGTGTTGTTGCCGGGGATGAGGATCCCGGTCGCGTTCAGGTAATGCCCGATCGGGAAGGAGACGAGCGTCGCGTTCGCCGTCAGCTTGCCGAGGTGGTACTCCTCGATGTACAGGGTGGCCATGCCGATGGCCGCGCCGTTCTCGATGTCCGGGATGGTCGTGGAGATCGTCACCTGGACGGAGTCGTTCCAGTTGGGCGCTCTCGGCGTCCAACGGAGGTTGAGATCGCCCGTGCTCGCGTTCGAGCCGGCGTACTGCGCCGCGCCGGGGTGGGGCGAGAACGCCCACGCCCCGGAGATCCGGTAGGTGAACGGAACGCTCCGCGTCTCGTTCGGCTCCGACGGGTCGGCGGCGTTCGGGGTCGAGACCGTGACCTGCCAGGTGACGGTCGCGCCGGGGAAGAACTGGGGCCCGGAGGGGACGCCGTTCTGACCGACCGAGCGGTTCGCGATCCAGAGGTCGTAGACGTACGGGTAGGTCGCGTTCTGGAACTCCCGCGCGGTGTCCTCGATGTACCAGGTGTTGTTGTTCGAGTGCCAGTCGGAATCGTCGCAGTAGCAGAAGTACGGGTCGCCGTTCCAGAGGATCTGGGTGATGTTGAGGTAGGCCGCCGCGTGGTCCCCCTCCGTGATGACGTTCGTGCTCGACGGGATGAGGTTGATCTCGCTCATCACGAGGAGCTCGATGTTGTCGGTGTAGAGCGGCTGGATCGTCGCCGAGTGGTTGTTGCCGGTCGGGACGATGTCGGGCATCGCGGCCGTCGCGACGCGGACGCAGGCGATCTTGGAGATCGGGAAGCAGGGGGGGTTGAACGTCTCGTTCGTCGTGGCGCTCGCGCGGGCGACCGGGGCG
>JASHUV010000174.1 GCA_030039825.1 Thermoplasmata archaeon | reverse complement strand
TCGTCACGATCGCCCTCCCGACCGTGCTCGCGAGCGGGACCCCGGTCCCCCTCACGCGGTACCTGTCGAACCTCCTGCCCGCGCTGCTCTCCTACGCCCTCGCCTTCGTCGTCGTCGCCCAGTGGTGGGGCGAGCACCACCGCGTCTTCTCCGCGATCCGCCGCTACGACTCGACGCTCACCCAGCAGAACAACATGTTCCTCCTCCTGATCTCCGTCACGCCGTTCATCCTCTCGGTCGTCCACGTCTACGGTCCGTCGGGCTTCACGGACATGCGCACCGCGGCGAAGATCTCCGTCGCCCTCTTCGCCGGGATCGAGGGGCTCACCGGTCTCCTCCTCTACCGGATCTGGCGCCACGCGACCGTGAACCGGCTCCTCGTCGACCGGAACCTGCCGGACGCCTGGATCCGCTACGGCGAGCGCCAGAGCCTGCGGAGCATCGGCATCTTCGCCGTCTCCGCCGTCATCGGCCTCCTCGTCCCGCTCGTCGGCGAGCTCCTCTGGATCGTCTCGCCGATCATCGGGCGGCGCGCCCGGGCGTTCTCCCCGAGGTCGGCGCCGCCGGCCGCGTCGCCCCCGCCCTCCGCACCGCTACCGGCCGGGCGGGACTAACCGAACTGGGCGGGGTCGGCGCCGAGGCGGAACCCCTCCCCGAGGGCGTCGATCTCCGACATCTCCGCCCGCGAGAGGGAGAACCCGAAGAGGTCGAGGTTCTCCCTCAGCCGGTCGGCGTGCGTCGATTTCGGGAGCGGGACGACGCCGTGCTGCAGGTCCCAGCGGAGGATGACCTGGGCCGGGCTCCGCCCGTGGGCCGCCGCGATCCGTCCGAGCGTCCGGTCCCCGAAGCGCTGGCCCCGGACGAGCGGGGAGTACGCCTCCACGCGGATCCCGTGCGATCGGCAGTGGTCCAGGAGGTCGCGCTGGAAGAGGAACGGGGTGAACTCGACCTGGTTCACGACCGGGACGACGCTCGAGCCGGCGGCGAGCTCCTCGAGCTGCGGGACGGTGAAGTTGCTCACGCCGATGGAGAGCGCGTCGCCGCTCCGCTGGAGCTCCCCGAGGGCCCGCCAGCTCTCGGAGCGGAGTCCGCGGACCGGCCAATGGATGAGGTAGAGGTCGATCGGCGCGCCGCCGAGCCGGGCGCGGCTCCGCCGGGCGGCCTCGAGGGCGGTGCCGTAGCCCTGCTCGTCGTTCCAGAGCTTCGTCGTGACGAAGATCTCCGAGCGGGGGCGCCCGGACGCGGCGATCCCGGCGGCGACGTCCGCCTCGTTCCCGTAGAGCGTCGCGGTGTCGACGAGGCGGTAACCGACGGCGATCGCCTCGGTGACGACCGACCGCGCGACCGCGCCCGGCTCGACCCGCCAGAGGCCGGCGCCGACGACCGGCATCGACCGGCCGTCGCGCAGTGTGACGCGGGAGGCCGGTCCGTTCGAGAGGTCGAGGTCCGCGGGGCCGCTCACGACCCCTCCGAACCGGCCGCGGCGACGATCCGCCGGATCTCCTCGACGACCGCCGGGTTCGACAGCGTCGTCACGTCCCCCGGATCGCTCCCGTTCGAGATCGCCGCGAGGACCCGACGCATGATCTTCCCCGAACGGGTCTTCGGCATGTCCGGCACGATATGGACCGCCTTCGGGCGGGCGAACCTTCCGATCGCCGTCTCGACGGCCCGGGTCACGCGCTCCCCGGTCGCCCGGGGATCCGCCGAAGGACGCCGGAGGCTCACGTAGACGACCGGCCGCTTCCCCCGGAGCTCGTCGGGGACGGGGACGACGGCCGCCTCGGCGACCTCGGGGAGCGAGAGGCAGGCCGATTCGATCTCCTTCGTCCCGAGACGGTGGCCGGCGACGTTGATGACGTCGTCGAGGCGACCGAGGATGCGCAGGTAACCGTCCTCGGCCAGGACCGCCCCGTCCCCGGCGACGTACGGCCAGTCGCGCCACGTCGGGTTCTCCGTCTCGCGGTGGAAGCGCGCGAAGTACGTCGTCACGAAGCGGTCCGGGTCGCCCCAGACCGTCTGCATCAGGCCGGGCCAGGGCGAGCGGAGGACGAGGTGCCCGGCGCGGCCGCTCCCCTTCGGGACCTCCTTCCCGTCGTCGTCGAGGATGACCGGGTCGATGCCCGGGAGCGGAGGCCCCGTGCTGCCCGGTTTCATCGGGTCGATCGCCGGCAACGTGGAGGTGAGGATCCCCCCCGTCTCGGTCTGCCACCACGTGTCGACGACCGCGGCCTCCCCCTTGCCGACGACGTCGTGGTACCACCGCCACGTCGCCGGCTCGATCGGCTCGCCAACGGTCGCGATGACCCGGAACCGGTGACCGGAGGCGGTCGGAGCGTCGGGGCCGAGCTGGCGAAGCTGCCGGATCGCCGTCGGGGAGGTCTGGAAGACCCGGACCCCGAGGCGCTCGGCGATCCGCCACGGCCGCCCGGGATCGGGGTGGGCCGGGACGCCCTCGTAGAGCACGGTCGTCGCGCCGAGCGAGAGCGGCCCGTAGACGATGTAGGAGTGCCCCGTGATCCACCCGATGTCCGCGAGGCACCAGTAGACCTCCTCCGGGCGCAGATCGAGCACCCACCGGCTCGTCGCCGCGGCCCAGGCGAGGTAGCCGCCGGTGCCGTGCTGCGCGCCCTTCGGCCGGCCCGTCGTGCCGCTCGTGTACATGAGGAAGAGCGGGGCCTCCGAGGGCATCGCGACCGGCGCGATCGCGCGACCCTCGAAGGCGGGCAGGACGTCGTTGAGGAGGAGGTCCCGACCGGGGCGGAGAGGCGCCGCGGAGGCGTAGGTCCCGGGGTCCCGCTCCCAGATGAGCAGATGGTCGACGGTCCGTCCCGCCTGGGCGGCGACCGCGATCGCCGTGTCGGCGTTCGGCCGGTGGTCGAGGCGCCGACCGGCCCGGTCGTACCCGTCCATCGTGATGAGGACCCGGCTCCCCGAGTCCGCGATCCGTCGGCCGCACGCCTCGCCGCTGAATCCCCCGAAGACGACGGAATGGACCGCGCCCAGGCGGGCGCAGGCGAGCATCGTGATGGGAAGTTCCGGGGTCATCGGCAGGTGGATCGTCACGCGGTCGCCCGCGCGGACCCCGGCCGACTCCCTCAGGAGCGCGGCCAGGGCGTTCACCCGGGCGTGGAGGGTCCGGTAGGTGAGGGCGATCGGCGCGGCCGCCTCGCGTTCCGGAACGAACCATATCGCCGGCCGATCGCCCCGGAGGTCGAGGTGGCGGTCGAGGCAGTTCGCGGAGGCGTTCAGGCTCCCCCCGACGAACCAGCGGTAGAACGGCGGGTTCGCGTCGTCGAACGTTGCGGCGTACGGGTGCATCCACGTGAGCAGGTCCGCGCACTCGCGGAAGCACTCCGGGAAGCCGCGTTCGCGGAAGCGGGTGCGAAGGCCGTCGTCCCGAACGTTCGCGGTGGCCGCGAGCCCGACCGGCGGGGGCAGTCGCGCCTCCTCCGGCCAATGGACGGCGATCGAGGCCTCGCTCCCCGCCGGGACCGCCCCCCACTCCGGGTCCGACGCGCCGGGCGGCATCCTCCCGGGAGGCGGCGCGGGCATCGCGACCTCGCTAATCGTCGGCGCGCAGGTTCCGGGCGACGGTCCCGGCGAGACGGGCCAACCGCTGCGACGCGGTGGGTTCCTCGACGAGGGCCGCCACGAACTGAGGGGGGGGCCCGTCGATCCATGCGACCCCGGCGAGCCTCGGAGAGCCGGCGCCCGCCCCGAGCGCCGCCCGGGCGGGCGTGCGGCCGACCGCCGCGGGGACGATGACGAAGACGATCCGGCCGAGCGGCCCCCGGGTCCCGTCGCTCACGGTCCGGAACCAACCGATCTCCCCGGGGAGGAGCTCCTCGAGGCCCAGCACGCCGAGGGGCCCGAACCGCGCGTCCGGAACTCCTCCCTCGGCGAGCGCGTGCTCGGTCGCCTCCTCGAAGCTCTCGCCGAGCGACTCGAGCGCCGCGCCCTCGCGAGCGCTCGGGGAGGCGACGCCCGAGGGGGGCGATGACGGACGACGGCGGTTCGACAACGCGAGTCGCTCCGGGCGCGCACCATCGCGCGCCGGGGTTTATAGACCGTGGGCGGCCGGCCCGGCCCGCAACGCCGACCGAAAGTGTATGAACCCGGCCGAGCTCCTCGCTCGGGGGCCCGAGGCGGAACCATGGCGATGTGTGCAACCTGTGGCAGCGAGATACCGGCCGGACAGGCGCAGTGCCCGAAGTGCGCCGGCGTGAGCGCGCCGAGCGGTCCGGGGGCGCGGGCCAGCGCCGATGCCCAGAAGTTCGCGAAGGACGCCGAGGCCGCGGCGAAGAGCGCGGGCCGGTTCGCCGTGAGCGCGGCCAAGGCCGTCGGTCACGAGGCGGCGCCCACCGCCAAGAAGGCCGCCGCTGAGGTCAAGTCGGCGGCGCACAGCCTCGTCTCCGAGACGAAGTCGACGTTCGAGAAGGCGAAGAAGAAGGTCGAGGGCCACTCGTAGGCCGATCGGAGCCGGCGCGGCCGTTCAGGCCGCCGACGGCGTCCGCAGGCGGTCGGCGTACTGCTTGCGGAACTTCGCCACCTTC
>JASHUV010000011.1 GCA_030039825.1 Thermoplasmata archaeon | reverse complement strand
AGCGCTGGGAGGTCGACGGCATGGCGAAGGTCGCGGGGGAGGTCGAGGTCGGCGCGCTCGGCTTCCGAGGGTCCCTCTCCGTCGGCGGCCGCCTCGCGGCGGGTGCCGTCAAGGTCGATGGGGCCCTCGAGGTGATGGGGCCGGTCGAGATCGAGGGGAGCCTCGAGGTCCACGGATCCTCCCGCTTCGACGAAGGCGTGATCGCCGGGGCGCTCGCCGTCACCGGTCCGATTCGCTGCGCCGGGGCGGTCCGCGTCGCCGGGGTCGCGCGGCTCACCGGCGAGGCGAACCTCGCGAAGGGCGGGACGTTCGCCGCCCTGCTCGGCCGTGGCGGCCTCTCCGCCGGCGGCCCGATTGCCGCGGAGCGCGTCGCCTACGAGATCACCCGGGACTCGCGCGCCGAGGTGATCGAGGCGGCCCAGATCGCGATCACGCGCCCCTCCGCGCCGCCGTTCAAGATCCCCGGTCTCCTCCCCGAGCGACCGACGCTCACCGTGCTTCGGATCGAGGCGAAGGAGGTCCACCTGGAGGGCGTCTCGGTCGAGGTGCTCAAGGCCGACGCGATCCACCTCGGGCCGGACTGCCACGTCGCCCGGGCGATCGGCCAGGTCGTCGACGTCGACCGCACCTCCCGCGTCGGACCGGAGTCGCGATCCCCGCCGCCCCACGGGATCTGGCGGTAGACCGCCGCCCGTCCTCCCACGTTAATAAACCGGGCCCGGTCCGGCGGCGTCATGCCGACGGAGGAGCCGCCGCCGGCGACCGCCGCCTCGCTCCTCGAGATCGAGCGCCGCGTGCGGGAGTATTGGGACGCGACCGGTGTCCCGGGGCGCGCGCTCGCCGCCCGCCCCGACGGCCCGATCTTCCGCTTCACCGAGGGGCCGCCGACCGCGAACGGCATGCCCCACGTCGGGCACCTCCTCGCGCGGACGCTCAAGGACGTCCAGCTCCGCTACCGACGGATGCGGGGGCAGCGGATCGTCAGCACGATGGCCGGCTGGGACTGCCACGGACTCCCGGTCGAGCTCGAGGTGGAGAAGCGGCACGGCTTCCGATCGAAGAAGGACATCGAGGCGTTCGGCGTCGAGCGCTTCAACGAGGAGTGCCGGCGCGGCACGCTCGAGGTCGCGTCGGTCTGGGAGGGGATGAGCGAGCGGCTCGGGTACTGGCTCGACTACCGCCACCCGTACCTCACGATGTCCGCGCCGTACATCGAGAGCGTCTGGTGGTCGCTCAAGACCCTCCACGGACGCGGCCTTCTCGAGAAGGGCTTCCGCTGCCTTCCGTACTGCCCGCGCTGCGAGACCCCGCTCTCCTCGCACGAGGTCGCCCTCGGGTACCAGGAGACGACCGATCCGTCGGTGACGGTGCGCTTCCGGCTCGCCGGGGCGGAGGGTCGCGGGCGCTCGCTCCTCGTCTGGACGACGACGCCCTGGACGCTCCCCGCGAACCTGCTCGTCGCCGCCCACCCCGGGCTCGCCTACGTCGGGATCCGCGGCGCGGACGGGACGGAGGAGGTCCTCGCGGAGGCGGCCCTCCGCCGCTACCACCCGGACGGCGCCGAGGTGCTCGCCCGCTACACGGGCTCCGACCTCGCGGACCTCGGCTACGACCCGCCCTTCCCCTTCGCCGGGCCGGGCCCCGGCCGATACCGGATCGTGCTCGACGAGATGGTCGAGGCCGAGGAGGGGACGGGGTTCGTCCACATCGCCCCGAGCTTCGGTCCGGAGGACCAGCGCGTCGGGGAGCGCGAGGGCGTGGGAGCGTTCGATCCCCTCGACGGGCGGGCGGTCTTCACCTCCGCCGTCCCGCCGGTCGCCGGGAAGGCGTTCAAGGCCGCCGATCCGATCCTCCTCGCCGACCTCGAGTCCCGCGGCCTCCTCGAGAGGGCGGGCTCGCTCCGCCACAGCTACCCGTTCTGCTGGCGGTGCTCGCACGCCCTCGTCTACCGCGGGATCGATTCCTGGTTCGTCCGGACCCGCAAGATCTCCGAGGCCCTCGTCCGCCACAACGCGACGGTCACCTGGGTCCCGGCCCACCTGAGGGACGGCCGTTTCGGCAACTTCCTCGCCGAGGCGAAGGACTGGGCGCTCTCCCGGAACCGCTACTGGGGCACCCCCCTGCCGATCTGGGTCTGCCCGGGCGGGCATGCGACGTGCGTCGGCAGCTTCGCGGAGCTCGCCGGACTGACGGGCGCGCCCCTGCCGGACGCGTTCGACCCGCACCGCGTCGCCGTCGACCGCCTCGCCGTCCGCTGTCCCACCTGCGGGGCGGCGGCGAAGCGGGAGCCGTACACGATCGACGGCTGGTACGACAGCGGGGCGGCACCGTTCGCCCAGTTCCATCACCCGTTCGCGCCGAGCGACTTCGACCCGGCCGCGCCGCTCGACTACGTCGCCGAGGGGCTCGACCAGACGCGGGGGTGGTTCTACACGATGCTCGTCCTTTCGACGGCGCTCTTCGACCGGCCGGCGTACACGGCGTGCGTGACGAACGGCCTCATCCTCGACGAGACCGGCGCGAAGATGTCGAAGTCCCGGGGCCGGGCCGTCGAGCCGATGTCGCTCCTCGACCGCCTGGGCGCCGACACGCCGCGCTGGGGCTTCCTGACCGTCGACTACACCGCCCCGCTCCGCCTCGACGAGACCGCGATGCGCCAGGCGGCGAACCGCACCCTCGGGACGCTCGTCCACGTGACGACCTTCTACCGCCAGAACGCCGCCGCCGACGGCCTCGCCCCGTCCGGGCGCCCCCCGACGCCGACGGCGGCGCTCGACCGCTGGCTCCTCTCCCGGCTCGACGCCACGAGGGAGCTCGTCACCGGTTCCCTCGACGCGTTCGATCCCCGGGAGGGGGCGCTCGCCCTGCGGGCGTTCGTCGACGACCTCAGCACCTGGTACCTCCGGCGTTCGCGCCCGCGCTTCTGGGGCGAGGAGGACCCGGAGGACCGCCGACGGGCGAACGACACGCTCTCCTTCGCGCTCGCCACCGCCGCCCGCCTGCTCGCCCCGTACGCCCCCTACACCGCCGAGCACGTCGCCCAGGAGCTCGCGGCCGGCGGGTTCGCGACGGCCGAGAGCTCCGTCCATCTCGCCGACTGGCCCGGGTCGCTCGGCGCCTCGGACCCCGCCCTCGACGCGGCGATGGCCGAGGTCCGGGGGACCGTCGAGGTCGGGCGCGCCCTGCGACAGAAGGTCGGCGTCCGCTCCCGCGTCCCGCTCCTCCGGTTCGTTCTCGTCGGGGGGCCCGCCCCGCCGGCGCTCGGCGCGGAGGCCGACCGGCTGATCGCCGAGGAGCTGAACGTCCGCGCCGTCGAGCGCGTGCCGGAGGCGGCCGTCGGGGAGCTCGACGTCGCGGAGCTCGAGCGGGCCGTCGACGCGTCCGGGACCGTCATCGCCCTGATCTCCCGCCGGCCGACGCCCGAGCTCGAGAGGGAGGGGCTCGTCCGCGAGGCCCTTCGACGGCTCCAATCGCTCCGGAAGGAGCGCGGTCTCGCCTTCCTCGACCGGATCGACCTCGACCTCGCCGCCGACGAGGAGCTCTTCGCGGCGATCGACGCCGTGCGACCCCGCCTGGCCGACGAGCTCCTCGCGGACCGGCTCGACCTCCGGCGGGGTCCCCCCGCCGACCCGAGCGGGTACCGGGCGTGGGAGATCGACGGCCGCCACCTCTACGCGCGGCTCGAGCGGCGCGCGGCGCCCGACGCCCGCTAAGCGGGCGCGACCGGCACGTCGCGCCGCCGCGACATGTACGCTACGACGGCCCCCACGAGCGCGAGCGTCGCGGCCACGCCCACGGCGACGGCGAGGAGCGCGAAGCGCGGGTCGGCGGCCGCCGTCCACTCGAACGTCAGGCCGGCGAACGCCGCGACGACGAGCGGGACGACGCCCGAGCTCCGGGAGAGGTGCGGGTCCCACGGCTCCGGTCCGTGGCCGGCGTAGCTCGGACGCTCGAGGAGGGTGAGCACGACCGAGAGGGCGGCGAGCACCGCGAAGGCGATGAAGTAGGGGTCGGAGACGGCGGCGAGCGGCGGCGTGACGCTCATCGGGTTCCCCTGGACCCAGGCGAGGAGCGCGACGAACTGCTGGCTGTTGACCGACGAGAAGGAGACGATGATCGAGCTCGCCGACGGGGAGAGCCCGAGCAGCGGAAGGTCCTCGATCGTCGCGAGGAGGACGATGAGGACCGCGAGGCCGGCCTCGACGCCGAGGATGAAGGCGAGCCGCGACCGCCGCCAGAGCATGAGACCGAAGAGGGCGGTGAGCGGCGTTCCGAGGAGGACGCCCGCCCCGATGGCCGCCCACGCGCCGCTCGGGGCCCCGTTCGAGATCGTGAGCCCGAGCCCGGTGACGCCCGCGAGGAAGCCGGCGGGGGCGAAGGAGCGCCCGCTCAGCTGGGGCAGCAGGAACTCGAGGACGGGGAGCGCCATCGCCGCGACGACGAGGACGATGAGAGGGCTCCACGCGCCGAAGTCGGCGAACCCGACCGCCGCGACGTAGAGGAAGACCGGGGCGATCAGGACGGCCCGCACATCGGCGCCGTTCATTGGGCGGACCCCCAGGCGCGCAGCTGACCGTAGGCGGCGATGACCTTCGTGCCGGCGCCGCGGGCGTCGAAGGTGAACGTCGGGATCGCCTCGGCGCGGAGCTCGGCCACCGTCCGGTGGAAGCGGAGGCGGTCCTCCTCCGTCGCCCAGGCGACGGCGCGCTCGAGGACCGGATCGCCGTCCCCGTGATAGAACGTCCCGAGGTCGGGGACGAAGACGTAGAGGTGGTGACCGCGGGCCTTGAAGTGGGCGTAGGCGCGGTGCACGCCGTCGAGCGGCCGCTCGAGCGGACTGAAGAGGAGCACGTGGGCCCCGTGCCGCAACCGGGAGGCGATCGCCGTCAGGACCGGCGCCATCTCGAAGCTCCCGGGACGGATCGCGAGGATGCCGATGTTCTCGTAGAGCTTGCGGAAGTGGGGCGGGCCCCGCGAGGGCCGCAGGAACTGGTGGACCTTGTCGGAGTAGGTCAGGAGCCCGAGGCGGTCCTCGCCGCTCCGCTGGGCGTAGCCGGCGACCGTCGTCGCCGCGAGGCAGGCCTGGTCGAGGACGTTGTCACCGGACGGTCCGGCGAGCATGGCGGCGCTCACGTCGATCACGATGAGCACGTCCTGCCGGCTCTCCTGCTCGAACTCCCGCACGACGAGCTGCTTCAACGTCGAGCGGCGCCAGGCGATGTGGCGGATGTCGTCGGAGAACTGGTACGGGCGGAGGGCCCGGAACTCCGTCCCGTAGCCGCGGTGGCGGAGCTGGGCCCGGCCCTGGACGCGCGTGAAGATGCGGCGGCGGAGCTGGCCCGGCTTCCGCACCGGGTTCTCCGGCACGATCTGGACCGGCCGCTCGCTCGGGAGAGCGATGCGCCGCTCGGCGAGGCCGAGCCGGCTGCGGACCCGCACGAACGTGGGACCGAGCATGTAGCTCCCTCGCACGCGGGCGACGAACGTCGTCTCGAGCCGCTTCTCCTGCCCCGGGCCCCACCAGCCCCCGCGCCGCGGCACCGGCCCGCGGATCGCGAGCCCATCGGGGATCGTGTCGTAGAGCTCGGCGACGAACCCGGCGCGCCCGGTGTAGCGGACGCTCACCTCGGTCCGCCCCGGTGTTCCGATCGCCACGCGTCCGGCGATCGCCCGTCGACGGGTGACGAACGAGGCCGGCGTCAGGCCGATCGTATCGAGGTGAAAGAGGAGGATCTCCGTCGCGAGGAAGGTGAAGACGACGAGGGCGATGAGGACGAGGAGGTAGTGGAGGACGTAGAAGGAGATGAACAGCCCGACGAGGGCCGCCAGGAGCGACTCCCAGCCCCGCCGGGAGATCACGGCCTTCGGCCCCCGCGCGGGCCGCCGCTCATCGCGGGACGGCCCGCCGCTCGAGGCTCTCCCGGAGAACGCGACGCAGGATCGGCTCGAGCCCGCCGGTGCCTTCCGAGTACGCCGAGGCGACGAGCTCCGGCTGGAGGGCGATGCGGTGGTTCAGGACCCAGAAGGCGACGCTCTTCACGTCGTCCGGGGTGACGTAGTTCCGGCCGGCGAAGAGCGCCTCGGCCTTGGCGGCGCGGGCGAACTGCACGCCGGCCCGCGGCGACGCCCCGATCATGATGTTGGGGTCGGAGCGCGTCTCGCGGATGATCGTGACGAGGTAGTTCAACACGTCCTCGCCGAGGTAGGTCCCGTACGCCGAGTCCCGGAAGCCGAGGAGGTCGGAGGCGTCGATCGCGGGGGGCGGGAGGCGGCCCATCGGCGCCTTCGAGTGCTGGCTCACGACCCGGCGCTCGTCGTCCTCGCCGGGGTAGCCGATCAGGATCCGGAAGAGCAGGCGGTCGAGCTCGGCCTCCGGGAGGGGGTAGGTCCCCTCCTGCTCGATCGGGTTCTGGGTGGCGATGACGATGAACGGGCTCGGAACGGGATGGGGAACGCCGTCGACGGTGACCTGCCGCTCCTGCATCGCCTCGAGGAGCGCCGACTGCACCTTCGGCGGGGCGCGGTTGATCTCGTCGGCGAGGATGACGTTCGCGAAGATCGGACCGGGGCGGTACTCGAACTGCTCGGAGGAGGGGTTGAGGACCACGGCCCCGACGATGTCCGACGGGAGCATGTCGGGAGTGAACTGGATCCGCTTGAAGGAGAGCTTCAGGCTCTCGGCGAAGCGTCGGACGAGGAAGGTCTTCGCGATCCCGGGCGCGCCCTCCAGGAGGACGTGCCCCTCGGAGATCAGCGCGATCGCGAGGAGCCGGACGATCTCGTCGTAGCCAATGACCGTGCGGCCCACCGAGGCCTGGAGCGCCTTCAGCGCCTCCGGGGCGCTCGGGGAGCCGGGGGAGGAGGGGAGGGTCGGAAAGGAGGAGGGGACCGACGCGCCCATCCGAGGGGCGGCCGGGATCGCGGCCGCCTTCGCGGCCGGCGTGGCGGTCGCATCGGCGGGGCCGGGCGACATCACGCCACCCCGGCCCAGCGCGGCGGTATCTTCGCGACCTCTTCGAGGAGGGGATGGAGCTGGAGGAGGAAGCGGCGCCGGAGCTCCTCGCGGCTGCGCCAGAAGTCGAGCCGGACCCAGACGCCGGCCTCGCGCCGCTGGGCGACCGCTCGCAGCGCGGCGAGGCGGTTCGAGAGCCGGCGCAGCTGGAGGACGGCCGGGGCGTGCCCCGGGGCAAGCTTCTCCGCGCCCCACATCGTCCTCGGCAGGCGACCGGAGGGGCGGCCGAAGCGGCGGGTGCTCGCGCGGTCGAGGCGCTCCTCGGCCCGGTCGAGAGCGTCGGAGAAGCGACCCGAGAGGAAGGCATGGTACGCCCGGGAGACCGGATCTCGGTCGGGGAGGCGACGCGGTGTCGGGCGGGAGATCCGGACCGGCAGGTCGCGGACGTTCCACGCGGCCCACCCCACCGTCGCCCCGGTGAGCACGATGAGGGGGAGGGAGAGGACCGGGTTCTCGAGCAGGGTGTACCAGCTCACGGAAGCTCCTCCGACGAGGGCGGGACGCTCGCCGGGGCGGTCTCCTCCGGCGTCCGGACCTTGACCACGCCCTCCTCGGTCGACTGGAGGTAGAGGTACCACATCGCCTTGTTCGCGTAGATGCTCTCGAGGATCCCGGTGAGGGCCCCCGTGTCGTGGACCGGTCCCGGCGGTCCGTAGCGGAG
>JASHUV010000173.1 GCA_030039825.1 Thermoplasmata archaeon | reverse complement strand
CCCGAGGTCGCCGGGTCGGCGCCCGGTCGGTCCATCGACCTCCCCGGGCCCCGTCGCCGGCGTAGGAGGAGCACGGTGACCGCGGCGGCCGCCGCGAGCACCGCGCCCGACAGGGCGATCGCGAGCTCGAGGTCGACCCCACGGGCCGAGGCACCGGTGGCGGGCGCCGTGACCGTCACCTCGGTGCTGCGCAGGATCGATCCGCCCCCGCTGTCGTTGACCCAGACCTGTACGAAGTAGGTCCCGGGGGTCCGGTACGCGTGCGTCGGCGCGACCCCGGTCGCCCACGTCCCGTCGCCGAACCCCCAGGAATCGTGGAACGGGGAGGTCCCGCCGGTGACCCGGACCCCGAAGGACAGGGAATCGCCGACGACCGGGGTCCCCTCCACCACCGGCGTCCCGGCGGACAGGATCGGCTCCTCGGTGAGCGGGAGGGGTTCGGAGACGGCGGTCCCTCCGTTCGAGTCGATCACCGACGCCGACGCGGTGAACCCGAACGGCGGGGCCTCGGAGGGGAGGCAGGCGACGCGCGATCCCTCCGTCGGGCACCCGGACGGCAGTCCCTGCCAGGTCACCTCGTACCCGCCGCTGCCCCCGGTCGGGTCGGCGGTCAAGACGAACGCGACCCCCTCGTCGGCGGCGGCGAGGTCGCTCGAGATCGTGATCCCGGGGACCGGGAGCACGGTGAACCCGAGCGTCGCGCTGGGCGCCGTGCTCTGGTCGTCCGAATCGGTCGCGACGACCGACACGTTGAGCGGCCCCGCCGAGACCGTCTCGCAGCTCAGCGAGGCCGTCTCGCCCTCGCACCCCGGCGGAAGCCCGGACCATTGGAAGGAGTACGGGGGGGCCCCTCCGGACGCCGTCGTGGAGAAGGTGACGTTCTGCCCGGCATCGGCGGAGGACCGGTTCGCGGCGGGCTCCGCGACGGTGGGGGAGGGGGCCACGACGACCTCGAGCGGGGCGCTCGCGTCGGAGGAGACGTTGAGGGCGTCGGTCACCGTGACGGCGACCGGCCAGGTCCCCGACTCGGTCCACCGGCATCGGACGTCCGCCGTGCCGAGGCCCGAGCACCCCCCGGGGAGCCCGCTCCAGGCGTACCGGTAGGGCGGCGTCCCGTTGAGAGCGGCCGCGGTGAGGGACGCGGAGGTCCCGACGTCGATCACGGGGAGGGATCCCACCGGCGTCACCGCGACCGGCGGGGGGTTCACCGTCAGGTCGAGGGAGGTCGTGCCGGTGCCGCCGAACCGGTCGATCGCCGTCTCGGTGACGAGGTAGTCCCCACCCCGGGAGTAGGTGTGCGTGGCGGTCGGGCCGGTCGTGTTCACGCTCGCTCCGTCCCCGAACGTCCAGCGGTAGCCCTCGTACGGCGGCCCCCCGCCGGTGGCGTTCCCCGTGAACGCGACCGGGACCCCGACGTCGGTCGGGTCCGGCCCCGCGGCCGTCGCGGGCACGATCGGGGGGAGGACGATGCTGACCGTGTCGCCGAGCTCGTTCGCCACTACGTCATCGCCGTCGTCGGGATCGAAGGCGATCGCGACGGGGTTACTACCGACCTCGGCGGTCCCGAGGAGCGTGTCGTTCGCGGCGTCGACGAAGGCGAGCCGGCCGGCCCCCGATTCGGTGACGGCGACCTCGTCGGTCGCCGGGTCGAACGCCATCGCGAGCGGATCGTTCGGGACGTCCACGGAACCCTCGGGGTCGAGCGTCGTCTCGTTGAAGATCGAGAGATTGCCGCTCACGGTGTTCGAGACGAAGATCTCCGAGTTGAGGGGGGCCGCGACGACCTCGCTCGGTTTGTCGCCGACCTCTAAGGTGGCGACGAGCGTCCGCGTGCTCAGGTTGTAGACCGAGACGTTGTCCGCCATGTGGCTCGTCACGAAGAGGTCCCCGGTCCTCGGGTCGTAGGTGACTCCCCCCGGTTCGGGGCCGACGCCGAGGGTGCCGACGACCTTGTCCGAGCTCGCGTTGATCAACGTGACGGCGCCGACGTCCGCGCTGGCGGCCACCAGGAGGTCGTCGCTCGGATCGACGGCGAGAGCGGACGGCTCGGTGATCCCGGTGATGTCCGTCAGGACGGCCCCGCTCGTCTCGTTCAGGACCTCCACGGTGCCGGTGTCGAGCTCGGCGACGAAGAGGGCGTGGACGGCCGGATCGTCGGCGAGGGCGGTCGGATCGCCGATGAGGCCGCTGACGCCGGCCGACGAGCGGGCGTCGGAGGTGTTCACGACCGAGAGGTTCATCCCGCCGGCGTTCCCGACGTCGACGAGCCCGGTCGGTGCGATCCAGGCCTCCGAGGTGGGTTCGCTGCCGGTCGGTCGCGTGAGGTTCTCATGGGGGACCGGGGCGGCCCGTGCCGGGCCCGTCCCGGCCGGAGGATCGGGGCCGCGGCCGATCGCGGCCCCGGGGGCTCGCGCGCCGCCTCCATCGCCCACCGCCGGTCGAAGGGCGACGTTCGGGGGCCCGGGCGGGCCCACGGGGCGGGCGTCGACGACCGGGGTCGCGGGACCCGCCACGGCCAGGGCGAGGAGGATCGCGAGCCCCGCCGAACGCGCCGTCGAGGGAGGTCGCCCCATCGCGCCGAGAACGCGCCCGCCCTTGAAGCCGTAGCGCCCGCGGGCGCCCCCGGTCCGCCCGGCCCTTGGAGGCCTCCGGTGCTCACCCCGAGTGACCTACCCGTATAGTAGGCGGCCGACGTCCTCGGGACCGTGAGCGATGTCCGGATCCCTCGCGGGGCCGAGGCCACCGTGGGCGAGGTCCCAGGGGACCTCCTTCTCGGGGCCGGCGCGGTCGCCGTGGCGAGCGGTACGATCCGGGTCGCGGGAACCCTGCGCCTCGAGGGCCCGGCGGAGATCCGGGGGAACGCCCGATGTCGGGCCTACGAGGGCCCCCGCGGGCGGCTGCGCGTCACCGGCGATCTCGAGGTGGAGACCCGGATCCACGCCGACGACGG
>JASHUV010000172.1 GCA_030039825.1 Thermoplasmata archaeon | reverse complement strand
CTTTGACGCCGGGAACATGAGCCCCGCCGGGAGCGTGCGGGTCGGCGATGGGCCGATCGGGCTCGCCGTCGATCCCGTGACGGGCGAGGCGTTCCTCGCGGGCCTCGAGTCCGACAGCGTGACCGTGCTCAACGGCACCTCCGGGCTCGCGAGCGCCCCGATCGTCGTCGGCGCCTCGCCGGACGCGATCCTCGCCGACCCGGCGGTCGGGGCGCTCTTCATCTCCGACGAGGACTCCGACGAGCTCGTCGAGCTCGACGGGGCGCGCGAGGACGTCGCGCGGACGATCCCGGTCGGCGTGGCCCCGGAGGCCCTCGCCCTCGACAACGCCTCCCAGGTCCTGTTCGTCGCCAACGCCGGGTCGGACAACGTGACGTTCGTCGACGCGGCGACGGGGGCTCGGACGGGGAACGTCCCGCTCGGCGCCTCCCCGACCGGCCTCGCGTTCGACAACTTCACCGGTTACCTCTACGTCGCCCTCGGCACCATGAACGCGATCGCGATCGTCAACGTTTCCCAACAGGTCGTGACCTCGACGTTCGCGGTCGGTCCGACGCCGACCGGTCTCCTCTACGATCCCCAGACCCGGCTCCTCTACGCGAGCGAGTTCGACGCGGGCGTGCTCGGGGTGATCAACCCGAGCCTCGGGGCGACGGCGGCGACGATCGGGGTCGGATCGGCTCCGTTCGGCCTTGCCCTCGACCCGATCGACGGGGAGATCGCCGTCGCGAACGAAGGGTCCGGGAACGTCTCGATCGTCTCGCCCGCGGCGCTCACCGACGTCGGCTCGGTCGCCGTCGGTGCCATCCCGAGCGACGTCGCCTACGCTCCGTCCCTCGGGGACCTCTACGTCTCCGAGACGGCGGCCGACGAGGTCGCCGTCCTCAGCGGCCAGACCGACGCGACGATCGGGACCGTCGGCGTGGGGGGGAGCCCGGAGGGGATCGCCGAGTACGTCGGCGCCGGCGAGATCGCCGTGGCCGACCTCGCGGGCGGCACGATCTCCTTCCTGAGCCCGCCCCCGCCGCCGCCGCCGAGCTATCCGCTCACCTTCGAGGAGTCCGGCCTGCCGAACGCCACGGCATGGTCGGTCACCGTCCTCACCCGGACCTTCCGGTCGACCTCCGAGGAGATCACCGACGAGGTCCCGAACGGTACCTATCCGTACGAGATCGCGTCGTCCGCCCGCTTCCTCGCCGACCCCGCCTCGGGGCTCGCGAAGGTCGTCGGGGGGCCGGCGTTCGAGACGGTCGACTTCCGCCCGGCGCCCCCCCCGACCTACTCCATCCGCGTCTCGGAGGCGGGCCTGCCGAACGGGACGGCGTGGTCGGCCACGCTCAACGGCACGTCGGTGACGACCTCCTCGCCGTCCGTCACCTACCTCCTGCCGAACGGAACGTACACCTACACCGTCGGCACGACCTCGGACTTCCGGACCGCTTCCCCCAACGGTTCCCTCACCGTCGCCGGAGAGAACCTCTCCCTCCGGGTCGAGTTCGTCCCGGGTCCGCCGACGTCGTTCAACGTGACGTTCGAGGAGGGCGGACTGCCGGGCGGCCGCAGCTGGTCGATCGCGCTCAACGGGACCACGGCCCATGCCTCGACGCCGAACATCACCTTCGTCCTCCCGAACGGAACGTTCGCCTACGCGATCGGCGCCGAAGCGGGCTACACGACGCTCTGGCGCGGGAACGTGACGGTCGCGGGGGCCGCGCGGACCGAGGCCGTCACCTTCCTCCCGACGCTCTACCGGGTCACGTTCGTCGCCGGAGGTCTCACGTCCGGGGACCTCTGGGGGGTGAACGTCGGGCCGGCGGCGTTCGCCGGCAGCGGATCGAACCTCTCCTTCGAGGAGCCGAACGGCACGTTCTCCTATTCGGTCGTCGCTCCGGACGGCTACGCGGGCCTGCCCGGCGGCACGTTCGTCGTCGACGGGGCGTCCCCCGCGCCGGTCGTCCTCGATTTCCACCCGGATCTCGCGACGTTCCTCGGCGTCCCTCTTCCGGCGCTCGCGCTCGCCGTCGGGCTCGTCGCCGCCGTGGCGATCGCGTCGATCGCGGGACTCCTCGCCGCCCGGCGCCGGCGCGGCGGAGGGCGAGGGTCCGACGCGGAGGGGAGCCCGGGGACGCGCGCCCCGGAACCGGAATTCCCGTAGGGGGACCGGCGCCCCGTCGGGGAACGCCGCACCGGCGAGCGCGTCAGGGTTAAGCAGGGAATCCGCTCGGAGAGAGGGCGGGGGTCCGGGTGGAGGAGCGCGTGGCGTTCGACGTCCTCCCGTCGACGCAGGCGGAGGCGATCCGCCGCCTTCACGGGGGGGCCGCGCCCCCGTTCACGATCGTGGCGCGCGAGCAGAGCGGCGGGCGGGGCCGTCTCGATCACCGCTGGAGCTCGCCGGTCGGCGGCCTCTATCTCTCCCGGGCGGTCGCGGAGCCCCGAGGGCCCTCCGGGCTCCTGCCCGTCGGCATCGGTTCGGCGCTCTCCCGTGACCTCGAGGCGGGGTTCAAGGTCCGGACCTCGGTGAAGTGGCCGAACGACCTCCTCGCGATCGACGGGGCGCAGGTCCTCGGGAAGCTCGGCGGGATCCTCGTGGACCGCCTGGCGCCGCGCGACGGGCCGGCCACCCTCGTGATCGGGCTCGGCCTCAACGCCTGCCCGTCGCGTTCGGACTTTCCGGCGACGGTCGTCGGCCGGGTGGCGATACTCTCGGAACAGGTCGGCCGGCCCGTGCCGCCCGAGGAGCTCGAACCCGTGGCGCTCGCGGCCGTCGCGTCGACCGTCGGGGCTCTCTCCACCACCGAGGGCACGCGCGCGGTCTGGGAGGAGTCCCGGCGGCGGCTGTACGGGGTCGGGCGGCCCGTGCGGGTCGACGGCCGCGCGGCGGGCTCGATCCTCGGGCTCGGGGAGGACGGCGCGCTCCTCGTCGAGAAGGACGGGGCGGTGAGCCACGTCCGATCCGGAGAGATCGTCGTGGGCGAGGGGTCGTGAGCGGTCCGTACGAGCGCTGGCAGGAGCGCATGAAGGCGGCCCGCGCCGGCGCCGGTGAGGAGCGGACGAAGCGCCACGCCGACGCGGGGAAGATGGGCGCGCGGGCCCGCCTCGAGGCGCTCTTCGATCCCGGGACGTTCTCGGAGATCGGGGAGCTCGTCCAGCACCGGGCCCAGGCGTTCGGCCTCGCCGAGCGGAAGGTCCCGGGGGACGGCGTCGTCACGGGCTTCGGCGAGGTCGAGGGCCGTCGGGTCGCCGCGTTCGCCCAGGACGCGACGGTGTTCGGCGGGGCGCTCGGGGAGGCACACGCCGAGAAGATCGTCCGGACCATGGAGCTCGCGAGGAAGAGCGGGATCCCCATCGTCGGGCTCAACGATTCCGGCGGGGCCCGCATCCAGGAGGGGGTCATGAGCCTCGGCGGGTACGGGGAGGTCTTCTTCCGGAACGTCGCGCTCTCCGGCGTCGTCCCCCAGATCTCGCTCATCCTCGGGGCCTGCGCGGGCGGGGCGGTCTACTCCCCGGCGATCACCGACTTCGTGATCATGCGCCGCGGCACCGGCCAGATGTACATCACCGGCCCGGACGTCGTCCGGGCCGTCACGGGCGAGGAGGTCAGCGCCGAGACGCTCGGCGGGGCCGACGCGCACGCCACGAAGAGCGGCGTCTCCCATCTGACCGCCGAGACCGACGAGGCGGCGATCGCCCTCGCCCGCCGCCTCCTCGGCTACCTCCCGCTCAACAACCTCGACGACCCCCCCGACGCCGAGGCGATCGACCTCCCCCCCTCGGCCTCCGCCGAGCTCCGCGCGACGGTGCCGGTCGAGGCGAACACCCCCTACGACGTCCACGAGGTCATCGGCCGTCTCGTCGACCCGGCGAGCGTCCTCGAGATCCAGCCGGAGTTCGCGCCGAACATCGTCACGATGTTCGCCCGGCTCGCCGGCGCCCCGGTCGGGGTCGTCGCGAACCAGCCGAACCACCTCGCGGGGTGCCTCGACATCGCGGCCTCGACGAAGGCGGCCCGGTTCGTGCGCTTCCTCGACGCGTTCAACTTCCCGATCGTGACGCTCGTCGATGTTCCGGGGTTCCTGCCCGGTCGCTCGGAGGAGCACGGGGGGATCATCCGCCACGGCGCGAAGCTCCTCTACGCCTATGCCGAGGCGACCGTCCCGAAGCTGACCGTCATCCTGCGCAAGGCCTACGGCGGGGCGTACGACGTGATGTGCTCGAAGCACCTGGGCGGGGACCTGAACTACGCCTGGCCGACCGCGGAGATCGCCGTCATGGGTGCCGACGGCGCCGTCAACATCCTCTTCCGGCGGGAGCTCGCGCCCGCGGCGCCCGCGGAGCGCGAGGCCCGGCGGGCCCGCCTCGTCGCGGAGTACCAGCGGGAGTTCCTGAACCCGTTCCTGGCGGCGGAGCGGGGGTACATCGACGCCGTCATCGACCCGGCCGAGACCCGGGCCCGCCTGCTCGCCGGGCTCACCACGCTCCGGCCGAAGCGCGAGGATCGCCCCGCCCGCAAGCACGGCAACCTGCCGCTCTGACCCCGTCGGAGAGGACGTGGTCGGCCTCACCGAGACGGTGCTCCGCGACGGGCACCAGTCGCTCCTCGCGACCCGGATGCGCACGAAGCACATGCTCCCGGCGGCGGAGCGGCTCGACGCGATCGGCTACCGCTCCCTCGAGGTCTGGGGCGGGGCGACGTTCGACGTCTGCCTCCGCTACCTCCACGAGGACCCGTGGGAGCGGCTCCGGGCGCTCAAGAAGGCGATGCCCCGCACCCCGCTCCAGATGCTCTTGCGCGGACAGAACCTCGTCGGGTACCGGCCGTACGCCGACGATCTCGTCGACGCGTTCGTCGCGGAGGCGGCGCGCACGGGGGTCGACATCTTCCGGGTCTTCGACGCGCTGAACGACCCCGCGAACATGGCGAGCGCGATCGCCGCGGTCAAGCGGCACGGCGGGCGGGCGCAGGGAACGATCTGCTACACGCGCTCGCCGGTCCACACGCTCGACGCCTTCGTCGCGCTCGGCCACCGGCTCGCGGAGCTCGGGTCGGACGAGCTCTGCGTCAAGGACATGGCGGGCTTCCTCCCGCCGCAGGACGCCTCCGCCCTCGTCGGCGCGCTCCGCAAGGAGGTCGGCCTCCCGGTCGTCGTGCACACGCACTCCTCGAGCGGCCTCGCGACGCTCTCCTGCCTCGCGGCGGCGGAGGCCGGTGCCGCCGCCGTCGACGGGGCCCTCTCCCCGTTCTCCGGCGGGGCGAGCCAGCCCCCCACCGAGACGCTCGTCGAGGCGATGCGGGGAACCCCGCTCGACCCGAAGCTCGACGCGGCCGCGCTCGCCGAGCTATCCGAGTACTTCCGCGGGGTCCTCGACCGCTACCGGCCCTCCCTCGATCCCCGGTCGCTCGCCACCGACCCCGGGATCCTCGTCCACCAGGTGCCGGGCGGGATGCTCTCGAACCTCCTCTCGCAGCTCAAGGAGCAGGAGTCCCTCGGGAGGCTCGCGGAGGTCCTCGAGGAGATTCCGAGGGTCCGGGCCGACCTCGGCTACCCTCCGCTCGTCACCCCGACGAGCCAGATCGTCGGGATCCAGGCCGTCCTGAACGTCCTCACCGGCGGCCGCTACCGGGAGATCACCCGCGAGGTCCGCGATTACGTTCGCGGGGTCTACGGGACGCCCCCCGCGCCCATCGATCCCGAGCTCGAGCGGCGCGTCCTCGCGACCGACGCCCGCGTGACCGGGCGCCCGTCGGAACGCCTCCCGCCGGAGCTCTCGAAGGCCGTCGACGCGGTCCGGGCGCTCGTGCCGGCCGCGGACCGGGCGGAGGCGCTCTCCTACGCCCTCTT
>JASHUV010000171.1 GCA_030039825.1 Thermoplasmata archaeon | reverse complement strand
CGGCCGCGCGTCGGCGCGCCTGACAATCCTTTTGCCCCGCGGAGCCTCGAACGCGACCGGATGGACGAGGCCGAGTACGCCCTCGATTTCTTCCGGAACGGCGGCTTCTCGCGGCGGACCTGCCCGGCCTGCGGGCACGCCTTCTGGACCACCGGGTCGCACGAGCGCTGCCAGGAGGCGCCGTGCACGCCGTACGGCTTCCTCGGCCACCCCGCGACGTCGCGGCCGTACCGGCCGGCCGAGATGCGGGAGGCGTTCCTCGCCTTCTTCGAGGCCCGGGGCCACACGCGGATCCGCCGGTACCCGGTCGTCGCCCGGTGGCGGAACGACGTCTTCTTCACGCAGGCGTCGATCTACGACTTCCAGCCGTGGGTGACCGAGGGGATCCTCCCGCCCCCGGCGAACCCCCTCACGATCAGCCAGCCCTGCCTGAGGTTCCTCGACCTCGACGAGGTCGGTCGCTCCGGCCGCCACTTCACCGAGTTCGAGATGATGGCGCACCACGCCTTCAACCGGCCCGACCACCCGGTCTACTTCAAGGAGCGATGCGTCGAGCTCGCCCACGAGTTCCTGACCGGGACGCTCGGCCTCGCCGCGCCGGGGCTGACCTACAAGGAGGAGGAGTGGGAAGGGGGCGGCAACCTCGGCCCCTCGCTCTCCGTCGGCGTCGCCGGTCTCGAGGTCGCCACGCTCGTCTTCATGGAGTACCTGAGGGACGGCGAGCGGCTCCGGCCGATGCCCCTCACCGTCGTCGACACCGGCTACGGACTCGAGCGCCTCACCTGGCTCTCCCAGGGCACCCACACCGCCTACGAGGCGGTCTTCGGCGCGCCGTACGAGGAGCTCCGGAGGACCTTCCCCCCGCGCGAGGCGTCGATCCTCATCGACCACGCGCGCGCGCTCAACTTCCTGCTCGTCGACGGCGTCGTCCCGTCGAACAGCAAGGAGGGGTACTTCTCCCGCCTCCTGATCCGCCGGGCGCTCCGGACGCTCTCGACCGTCCCGGACGCCCCGGAGCTCGGGGCGATCCTCGACCGCGTCGGGCGCGAGGTGGCGCGCGACTTCCCCGAGGTCGGCGAGCATCGGGACGACCTGCGCGCCGTGCTCGACGCCGAGATCGAGCGCTACCGGGAGACGATCGTCCGGTCGCGGGAGCAGATCCGGCGGGCGGAGGCCCGCCGGACGGCCGAGGGCGGGCGGCCCGGGGTGGAGGACCTCGTGACGTGGTACGATTCCCTCGGCGTGACGCCCGAGGTCGCCGTCGCCGAGCTCGCCGCACCGATCCCCATCCCCGAGGACTTCTACGCCCAGGTCGCCCGACGCCACGAGGCCGAGGCAGGCGCCCCCGAGGCGAAGGAGACCGCCGCCCCGGGTCCGGAGATCCCCGCCTCGGTGCCTCCGACCGAGGTGAGGTACTACCTCGACCCGTACACGCTCGACTTCGAGGCCCACGTCGTCCACTCGACCGGGAACGAGGTCGTCCTCGACCGGACCTACTTCTATCCGACCGGCGGCGGCCAGATCACCGACACGGGCGAGATCGGCGGGACCCGGGTGGTCGACGTCGTCCGGCGGGGTCCCTGGGTCGTCCACGCGCTCGAGGGCCCGAGCCCCTTCCGCGTCGCGGAGAGGGTGAGGGGCCGTATCGACGCGGGTCGGCGCACCCAGCTCATGCAGCACCATACCGCGACGCACCTCCTCAACGGGGCGCTCCGCAGCGTCCTCGGGCCCCATGTCTGGCAGGCCGGGGCCCACAAGGCCGTCGACGCGGCCCGCATCGACATCACGCACTTCCGCGCGCTGCGCCCGGAGGAGGTCCGTCGCGTCGAGAGGCTCGTGAACCGGCTCGTCCGGGAGGACCGCCCCGTGAAGAGCTACTTCGAGAAGCGGAACGAGGCGGAGCGTCGCTTCGGCTTCACCCTCTACCAGGGGGGCGCGGTCCCCGGGAAGGAGCTCCGCATCGTGGAGATCGAGGGGTTCGACGTCGAGGCGTGCGGCGGGACCCATTGCACGCACACGAGCGAGGTGGGCCTCGTCACCATCCTCGGGACGGAGCGGATCCAGGACGGGGTGGTCCGGCTCACCTACGCCGCCGGCGAACGGGCGCTCGACGTCCTGGAGGAGCGCGCGCACCTCCTCGAGGCCGCGGCGCGCTCGCTCGCGGTCCCGCCGGGGCAGCTCCTCGAGGGGATCGATCGGCTCAAGGCCGAGGTCGAGGGCGCGCGCCAGCGCGAGCGCGCCGGCGAGAAGCGCGGGAGCGCCGACCGCGCGGGCTCGCTCCTCGCCGATCCCTCCTCCGTCACGGACGCCGGCGGGGTCCGGATCGTCCACGCGCGCCTCGACGCCGACCGGGCCGGCCTCATGGAGCTCTCCCGCCAGCTCACCCGCGAGCCCGGGCGCGTGGCGCTCCTCGCGGCCGAATCGGAGGGCCGGGGCCTCCTGTTCGTCGGATCGAGCGCCCCGAGGGTGCCGGCCGACGGGGTGCTCGCGGTCGCCCGGGAGGCCTTCCGAGGTCGCGGGGGGGGTAATCCCTCGGCGGCGACGGCGGTCGGTGAGCCGGGCGAACCCCTCGCCCGGGCCCTCGCGGACGCCCGGGCCGAGGCGCTCCGCCGGGCCGCCGGCCCCGCCTGAGCCGGACCGCCCCCGCGGCGGTCGACCGACCGGGCCCGCCCGAGGGAGGGCGTGACACGGGCCCGCTCCTCGGGCGGTCGCCTCCTCCGTCGGGCGCAAGCTTTACCTTACATGTCGCTCCATTGCCCTCTCGTCCATGGCGGCGGGAAGCGGGGGCTCGGTCGACGTCGTCCGGTCCGCGCGGAGCTCGGCGATGCCGGAAGGATCGGAGGAGGCCTACGAGGCCAAGGCGACGGCGACGGGCGTTCCGACCGAGGTCCTGAACTTCCTCTCGGGGAAGGGGGGGCGCTCCCTCATCGTCAAGGGCGGGGCGGGGACCGGCAAGACGACCTTCGGCCTCGAGCTCCTCGAGCGCGTCGGCCGCCCGGAGCAGTCCTACTACCTCTCCACGCGGGTCGGCGACGAGGCGCTCTACCGGCAGTTCCCCTGGCTCAAGGGCACGGAGATGCGCGCCCGCATCCTCGACGCGGGGAAGCTCTTCCTCGACGCGGTGAACGCCCCGGATAAGCGCTCCGAGAAGGAGATGCCGGAGTCGGAGAAGAAGAAGATCCGGGCGGCGAAGGCCGTCATGGCGACGTTCTCCGAGGCGCCGGGAACGGCGACGCGCGTCGACCGCACCCACCTGCAGCTCCTCACGAAGCGCAACCCGATGCCCGAGGTCGAGAACGTCTACAACCGGGTCGAGCGGGCGCTCCCGGAGAAGTCGCTCCTCGTCATCGATTCCCTCGAGGGTGTGACCCACAAGTACGGTCTCGAGATGGAGGAGTTCGTGATGGCGCTCCAGAAGGACCTCGTGGAGCACTCGAACACGAACGTCGTGATGATCCTCGAGAAGCCCGAGGCCGGCGGGATCGAGTACCTCGTCGACGGGCTCGTGTCGATCCAGCGCGAGGAGCTCGACGAGCGCCGCGTGCGCCACATCCGCCTGGAGAAGCTGCGGGCCACCAACATCGGGCGGCCCCGCTACGCCGTGACGCTCAACCAGGGGCGCTTCTCCGCCCTCGGCCTCGCGCGCCCGACCGGGACGCCGAGCCCCACGATCTGGCGGCCGGAACCCGACCCGGAGCGGTACTACTCGACCGGCACCCCGGACTTCGACCGCCTCCTCGGCGGCGGTTTCCGGCGCGGCAGCTACAACGCCTTCGAGATCGACGTGAACGTCGGGATCGACGACTACTACATGCTGTTCACGCCGACGTTCCTGAACTTCCTCTGCCAGTCGCGCGGGATCGTCGCCGTCCTCGCGGCCGGCGAGTCCTACGAGAAGCTCCGGGACACGATCGTCCGGCACACCCCGCCGAACGTCTTCGACCAGAGGGTGCGGATCGTCGACTACACCGCGAGCGAGACGGAGGAGACCTACATCGTCCCCATGGCCCACTACGGGCGCGAGGAGGCGGTGAACGCGATGGTCGTCGCCGAGAAGGCGGCCCGCGGGCCGCAGCAGCGCCCGTTCCTCGAGTACACGAGCTTCGACACGCTCGAGAGCCTCATGGGCGACCAGGTGGCGATCCGCATGTACTTCCACGGGGTCCGGAGGACGAAGCTCGTGGGGAACCTCGGGCTCGGTCTCCTCAAGCCCGGTCTCCTCGTGTCGAGCGAGATCCTCAACATGATGGACACGTACTTCCGGATCGTCAACATCGACAACGCCCCGTGCATCTACGGCATCCGGCCGAGGACGACCATCTACTCGATCTCCATCGACCACGACGCGGGGGCGCCCCACGCCCGGCTGACGCCGGTGGTGTGACCCTCCCCCCGGCGCCGCTCGCCTACCGGCCGGGGAGTCCCGGCGCGGCGAGGAGGAGGAGGGCGAGCGCCGCCCCCGGCAGCACGGTCATCGTCAGGTCGTCGTCGAGGTAAGGGATCCGCCACCGCTCGACGAACACGGCGATCGCGGCGAGGAGCGCCGCCCCCAGGACGGCGGCGGGCGGGCTCCATCCCCCCACGAACCTCAGGGCGAGCGCCGCGAGTCCGAGGGCGACGAGGAGCGGCCCGAGCACCGTCACGGCCCGCGGGGCGGCCCGGCGCCGGAGCTCGCCGATCAGCGGGTCGACGAACGCCGTCGTGAGGACGACGGCCACCGCGATCGCCTCCGGGAAGAGGAGGACGGCGAGGACGAGCGCGACGGCGAAGTAGGAGTAGCTCGCCATCCGGGGGCCCTCGAACCCCCGGATCGTGGGGAGCTCGAGCGAGGCGGCGTGGCGCAGGAGCTCGACCGAGAGGACGCCCGCGAGCGCCGCCAGGAGGAGCGACCAGCGAGGGAGCCCGGGCAGGGGATCGGGCGGCAGGAGGTAGTAGACGAGGACGAGGGCCCCGAGCAGGTGCAGGATCCTCCTCCAGACCCGGTCCCCGAGCTCGAGGTCCCCCCCGAACCGGCGCCCCAGCCAGGTCCGGAACCTCCCGCCCCGGTGGAGCCGCACGTCGACCCCGCCCGGTCGGCGAGCTATGAGGTTGACGAGGCGGGCCCCGCGCCGCGACGCCCCCCCCGGCGCGCTCGGAGGGCCAAGCGCTTTTCCGCCGAGGCGCCTCCCCGCGACCATGAAGGTCGCCATCGTCGTGGGGAGCCGGTCCGATCTCGAGCAGGCCGAGAAGGTCCGCGCCCGGCTCGCCTCTTTCAAGGTCCCGGCCGAGGTCCACGTCGCCTCCGCGCATCGGACCCCCGAGCGCGTCGACCGGATCGCCGCCGACCCCGAGGTCGAGGTGTTCGTCGCGATGGCCGGCCTCTCCGCGGCCCTTCCCGGGACGATCGCGGCGCGGACCCTGCGCCCGGTGATCGGCGTCCCGCTCCACCGCGGACTCGGGCTCGACAGCCTCCTCTCCGTCGTACAGATGCCGCCGGGCGTCCCGGTCGCGGCGGTCGGTCTCGACGCCTCGGAGAACGCGGCGCTCCTCGCGACGGCGATCCTCGCGCTCCGCCACCCCGAGCTCGAGGCCGCGCTCACCGCCTATCGGGCGAAGTGGCGGGAGGAGGCCGGCGTCCCGGTCCCGCCCTCGAGCGCGCCCGCGCCATGAAGGACCCGAAGGGGTTCGTCGCCGAGGCGCTCGTCGGGCTCGGGCGCGACGTCCCGGGACGGACGATCGTCGCCGCGAGCGGGGGGATCGACAGCACCGTCGCGGCCCTGCTCGCCCAGGAGGCCCTCGGCGAGCGGAGCCGGGCGCTCTTCGTCGACACGGGGCTCCTGAGGGCCGGGGAGGTCGACCGGGTCCGGGCCCTCGCCGCGGGCTGCGGGCTCCGTCTCGAGGTCGTCCCCGCGGCGACGCGCTTCCTCGGGGCGCTCGAGGGGGTCAGCGATCCGGAGGAGAAGCGCCGCCGGATCGGCGGGGCGTTCATCCGCCTCTTCGAGGAGGAGGCGGGGCGCTTCGGCGCCGACCGGCTGGTCCAGGGAACGATCGCGCCGGACTGGATCGAGAGCGGCGGCCAGCTGCGGGACACGATCAAGACGCACCACAACGTCGGGGGCGTGCCGAAGGACAGCCGGCTCCGGATCGTCGAACCGCTCCGCGATCTCTACAAGGACGAGGTCCGGGCGCTCGCGGCCTACCTCGGGATCCCCGAGCCCGGCCGCCAGCCGTTCCCCGGTCCCGGCCTCGCGGTCCGGGTGGTCGGCGAGGTCACCGCGGCGCGGGTCGCCACGGCGCAGCGGGCGAACGCGATCGTCGAGGAGGAGGTCGACCGGGGGATCGCGGCGGGGGCGATCCGGCGGCCCTGGCAGTACTTCGCCGTCCTCCTGCCGGTCCGGTCGGTCGGCGTCCTCGGGGACAACCGGGTGCACGGCGAGGTCGTGAGCGTGCGCGTCGTCGATTCGATCGACGCGATGACGGCGACGTCGGTCGTCCTGCCCCCCGAGCTCGCCCGGACGATCTCCGAGCGGATCACGCGGGAGCTCGCCGGCACGGTCACGCGGGTCCTCTACGACCTCACCGACAAGCCCCCGGCCACGATCGAGTGGGAATAGGCGGCCGTCCCGGCCCGAAGAGCCTATCAATTCCCATCCCCCCTCGGGGTCGTGCCGACCGCCGAGAGCGCCCGGACGATCCGCCTCCCCGATCCTCTCGTGAAGCAGATCGAGGCACGGATCGCCGGTTCCGGCTTCGCCTCCGTCGAGGCGTTCGTCCTCTTCGTCCTCGAGCGCCTCGCCGAGCGCTCCTCCGAGGTCCCGTTCAGCGAGGAGGACGAGGCCCGGATCCGGGAGCGCCTGCGCTCGCTCGGCTACATCGACTGAGGGAGGATCGGGTGACCGGCGACGCGGCGGGGCGCCCCCCCATCGTCTGCCCGTTCTGCGGCGCCCCCCTCACCGACCGGCTGGGCCTCGAGGGGTCGACCTTCCTCGTCTTCCGCTGCCTCTTCACGCCCCGGTTCGACGGGGCGCCCGACGACGAGGAGATCCGGCGCCGGCTGTCGACGGACTTCGCCGGCCCGGGCGAGGCTTACTTCCGCGGGATCTGCGACCGCCTGCACCTCATCGTGACCCGGCGGGAGGGGGCCTCCCCCTCCCCGACGGCGACCCTCGGGCCCCGGCCCTAGCGGAGCGGCGTCCCCGCCGGGGGCGGGGCGGGTGGCGCGGGCGGGGCGGCGGCCTCCCCCGCGAGGCGCCGTCGGTAGGCGAGGTAGACGCCCGCGCTCCGCCCGACGAGGAAGCCGGTGCTGATCGCGAAGAGCGCGTCGACGACCTGGAGGAGGAGGACCTCGCCGGAGGTCAGGGCGGTCGAGGTCGTCGGCCCGAGGTCGAAGGCGTCCGGCCCGAGGACGGCGAGGGAGATGCCGACGCGGACGACGAAGAGGAGGATGTAGGTGATCGGGATCCACGGGTGGAGACGGTAGTACCACGCCCCGTCGGGAGGACGGCGCTCGAGCACGACGTGCTCACGCACGTAGGAGGCGGCGAGGAGGGCGGCGACGGCGAGGAGCGCCGCATCGACGACGAAGTAGTACCACGGGGTCGAGCCCGCGCTGAGCGCGATCGTCAGGACGAAGAGACCGGTGTAGACGATCCCGTACCCGACGAGCCGGCCGACGGAGAGCCGCATCCCGCGGATCATGGCGTAGGTCCGCCGGACGAAGACGAAAACGATGAGGGCGAGGATGAGGAGGACCGGCTCGTAGTCGGACGCGGTCGCGGCGGCGGTCATCGGGATCCCTGTGCCCTACGTCGGAACGGCGACGGCGCCGATGTGGCGGAGCGCCGATTCGGTGTCGACGAGGTGGCGCGGCAGCCCGAGCTCACCCGGCGTGGCGCCGAGCGCGAGGCCGACGAGCTGGGGGAGGTGGAAGACCGGCAGGTCGAGGTCCTGGCCCACCGCCTTCTCGGCCTTGTTCTGGTAGGCGTCGAGCGAGAGATGGCAGAGCGGGCAGGGCGTCGCGAGCGCGTGCGCGCCGTGGGCCTTCGCGTCCTCGAGCTGGCGGCCGGCGATCCGGTTCGCGGTCCCCTCCTTGACGAAGAGGATCGGGAAGCCGCAGCACATCACCCGGCCCCGGTACATCACCGGCGTCGCGCCGAGCGCCGTGATCAGGTCCTCGAAGCTGTGGGGCTCCTCGGCGCTCTCCGAGCCGACCCGGTCGGCCGGGCGCAGGAGGTGGCAGCCGTAGAAGGCGCCGACCTTGAGCCCCGTGAGAGGGCGCTTGACGAGGGCGCGGAGCTTCTCCGGTCCGATCGACTCGGTCAGGACCTTGAGGAGATGGGTGACCTTGGTCGTCCCCCGGTAGGTCACGCCGATCTGCGAGAGCGCCCCGTCGACGCGGCCCCGCATCGCGGGGTCGGCGAGGCGGTCGTTGGCGAGCGCGAGCATCCCCTGGCAGGTCGAGCAGACCGTGAGGAGGTCGAGGCCGGCCTTCTCGGCGATCGCGAGGTTCCTCGCGTTGAGCGCGACGTTGAGCGTCGGGTTCGCCTCGTCGATGAACCCGGAGCCGCAGCAGGAGAAGTTGGGGAAGTCGACGAGCTCGATGCCGAGGCGCGGGGCGACCCAGCGGGTCGCCATGTCGAGCTCCTTGCCGGACTCCTGCGCGACGCAGCCGGGGTAGTAGGCGACCTTCATGCGGAGCTCCCCCCATCGTCGAGGGCCTCGTAGAGCTTCTCGACCTCCTCCTTCCCGGCGATCGTCGGCGGGGTCTTCGAGAGCTCCGGCTTCCGGCGGGCGATCCGCACGCCCTGCGGGAGCTGGGCGAGGAACCCGGCCGTCCCGGCGGTCTGGCGCGCCAGCTTGAGCTCGTTGAGCACCCCCCGCTCCCGGATGTTCTCCTTGAACGCCACGGCGTGCCGGCTGCCGGGGTCCGTCGCGCCCTGGGCGGCGATGGCGAGCTCCTTGAGGTCCATGATCCGCTCGGAGGGCCGCACCCCCTTCGGGCAGGCCTCCGTGCACAAATGGCAGCGCAGGCAGAGCCACAGCCCGTTCGGCTGGATCCGGACGAGGCGCTCCCTCGTCGCGCCGTCCCGGGGGTCGACGACGAAGCGGTAGAGCTTCGCGAGGGCCATCGGCCCCGGGAACATCGGGTCGGCCTCGACGGCGGGGCAGGCCGAGTAGCAGGCGGCGCAGGCGATGCACCGCGGCGTCTCCCGGAAGCGCTCGACCTGGGCCGGCGTCATGCTCGTCGGCCTCCCCTCCGGCATCGGGTGGGCCGGGTCGGCGATGAGGTGGGGCTCGATGCGGCGGTACTGCGACCAGAACGGCGTCATCTCCGTGACGAGGTCGCGGAGGACGGGCTGGTTGCGCATCGGGTCGACGACGATGCGCCCGTGCCGCTCGATCTCCGGGCCGATCGGCGTCTGGCAGGCGAGGCGGCTCTTCGAGTTGATCAGCATCGCGCAGGAGCCGCAGATGGCGCTCCGGCAGGAGTAGCGCAGCGAGAGGGTCGGGTCCTCCTCGGCCCGGATCCTCAGGAGGGCCGTGAGGACGGGCGTGTGCGGCGCGAGGGAGAGGACGTGCCGCTCGTACCGGGGGGCCTTGTCCGTCGCCGGGTCGAATCGGTAGACCTCGATCGGCGCCTCGACGAGTTCTCCCGGCATCAGTAGACCCTCTCCTTCGGTTCCCAGCGCGTGTACGCCACCGGAGCGTAGGAGAGCTTCGGGCCGTCCCGGGCGTACGCGGCGAGCGTGTGGCGCATCCATCCGGCGTCGTCCCGCTTCGGGTGGTCGGTCCGGGCGTGCGCGCCGCGGCTCTCCGTCCGCGCGATCGCCCCGACGATGATCGTCTCGGCGAGGTCGAGCATGTTCCCGGCCTCCAGGGCCTCGACGAGGTTCAGGTTGAACGCCTTCGAGCCGTCGCGGACCCTCACCTTCGCGTAGCGGGCCTTGAGGGCCTTGAGCTTCGCGAGGGCGTCGGCGAGCGTCGCGAAGTCCCGGTAGATCCCGACCTGGGCGTCCATGAGGCGCTGCAGATCGACCCGGATCGTCGCGGGGTCCTCGCCGTCCGGGCGCCGGACCATGGTCTCGATCCGCGCCGCCTCCGCCTTGCCGTCGGCCACGACGATGCTCGGGTCGGCGGCCGTCCGGGCGTACGCCGCCGCGGCGATCCCGGCCTGCTTGCCGAAGACGAGGGTCTCGAGGAGGGAGTTCCCCCCGAGCCGGTTCGCGCCGTGGATCGAGACGCACGCCGCCTCGCCGGCGGCGAAGAGCCCCGGGATGTTCGTCGCGCCCTGGATGTTCGTCCCGACCCCCCCCATCATGTAGTGCTGGGCGGGCATGACGGGGATGGGCTCGACGACCGGGTCGATGCCGGCGAACTTCCGCGAGAAGTCGCAGATCTCCTCGAGGCGGCTCTCGATCCGCTCCCGCCCGAGATGCATGAGCTCGAGGTGGACGAAGTCGCCGGGGAACCCCCGGCCCTCCTTGACCTCGGTCCAGATCGCCCGCGAGACGACATCGCGCGAGGCGAGCTCGAGGACGTGCGGGGCGTAGCGCGACATGAAGCGCTCCCCCTTCCCGTTCTTCAGGATCCCCCCCTCGCCGCGCGCCCCCTCGGTGATCAGGATCGCCGACTCGAGGAGCGCGGTGGGATGGAACTGGACGAACTCCATGTCCTTCAGGAACGCCCCGGCGCGGTACGCCGCGGCGATCCCGTCGCCCGTGCAGGTGTGGGCGTTCGTCGTGCGGCCGTAGATCCGTCCGGCGGGCCCCGTCGCGATCACGACGGCCTTGGCGGCGATCGGCTCGAAGGAGCCCGTCCGCCGGTCGAAGCCGACGATCCCCTGGCAGCGCTCGTCGCGGACGATGAGGGAGGTCAGGTCCCACTCCTCGTAGAGCGTGAACGGCTCCGTCCCGAGCCGTTCGTAGAGGGCCTGCAGGAGCGCGAGGCCCGTCCGGTCGGCGGCGTAGATCGTCCTCGGGAACCCCGCGCCCCCGAACGGGCGCCGGGCGAGGCTCCCGTCGTCGCCCCGGCTGAAGATGGTGCCGAAGTGCTCCATCTCGACGACGGTCGGGCCCGCCTCGCGGCAGAAGAACTCGATCGCGTCCTGGTCGCCGAGGTAGTCGGAGCCCTTGACCGTGTCGTAGATGTGGGTGTCGACGGAGTCCTCGGCGCCGACGGCCGCGTTGATGCCGCCCTGGGCGGCGCCGGAGTGCGAGCGCAGAGGGTGGAGCTTCGAGACGATCGCGACGTCGGCGCCCGCCCCGACCGCGGCGAGCGCGGCGCGCTGGCCGGCGAGCCCGGCGCCGACGACGACGACGTCATGGCGTCGCATCGGAGGCGGGCGAGGGGCGGGCGAGTTTAAGCGGTTCGGTCGGTGCCGGGCCCCGGCGGGCCCCGGGCGAGCTCGCCGGGGGCGGCCGGACCGGAAAGCGGGTGGTCCGCCCGTAACCGCTCCGGCCAGAATTTATATACCCTAGCCCAGTCCCGCGTCCGTCCTCCTCGTGGAGGACGGTCGGAGCCCATGCAATCCTACGCCGCGGTCAACGAGAACCGCCTGCTCACCGGGACGACGACGATCGGCATGGTCCTGAAGGACGGGGTCGTCCTCGCGACCGAGAAGCGCGCCACCGCCGGGAACCTCATCGCCAACAAGGCGACCCAGAAGCTGTTCAAGATCGACCAGAACATCGGCATGACGGTCGCCGGGCTCGTCGGCGACGCCCAGGTCCTCGCCCGCTACCTGAAGGCCGAGGTCTCGCTCTACCGCCTCCGGCGGAGCGCGCCGCTCTCCGCCGAGGGCGCCGCGACGCTCCTCGCCAACATCCTGAGCGGGAACCGGATGTTCCCCTACTACGCCTGGCTCATCCTCGGCGGCGTGGACGCCTCCGGGGGCCACGTCTTCTCCGTCGACCCGGCGGGCGGCTCGATCGAGGACCGCTACGTGTCGGTGGGGAGCGGCTCGACCTTCGCCTACGGCCTCCTCGAGGAGGGCTACTCTCGCGACCTCACCGTCACGGACGGCGTCGACCTCGCGATCCGGGGCCTGACGGTCGCGATGAAGCGCGACAGCGCGAGCGGGGACGGCTACACGGTCCACTCGATCACCCCCCGCGAGTACCACGAGTTCTCCGACGACGAGATCAACAAGCGCCTGAAGGCCCTCAAGATCCCGCTCCCTCCGACGCCCCCGTAGTCCCCCCGCCGCGGCGCCGGTCCAACCCCTTCCCGCCGAACCCCTTCGATACGAAGCCGGAATGAGTTTCGACTCGCTCGTCGAGCAGGCACGGGAGGCACTCCGAGAGGTACTGCCGGAGGGCGTCGAGGTCACCGACATCGAGCTCGAGGGCCCGCACATCGTCCTCTACACGAAGCAGCTCGACGCGTTCCTCTCCGGCGGGGACCTCCTCCGGCAGGTCGCGCAGCGGCTCCGCCGCCGCGTCCTCGTGAGGACCGACCCGGAGAGCCTCATCGATCCCAAGGAGGCCGAGGCGGCGATCCGGGAGCTGATCCCGGCCGAGGCGGAGATCTCCGCGCTCTTCTTCGAGCCGGAGACCGGCGAGGTCACCATCGAGGCGGCGAACCCCGGGGCGGCGATCGGCCGGCAGGGGATGGTGCTGAACGAACTCAAGCGCCGGATCGGCTGGGTGCCGACGGTCGTCCGGACCCCGCCGATCCCGTCGAAGACGGTCGAGGAGGTCCGCATCCACCTGCGGAACGTCAACGACGAGCGGCGGACGTTCCTCAAGAAGGTCGGCGTCAAGATCGCCCGGGACCGGCTCCCGGAGAAGCTCTGGGCCCGGTCGACCGCGCTCGGCGGCTACCGGGAGGTCGGTCGGAGCGCCCACCTCCTCGGCACCCAGAACTCGAAGGTCCTCATCGACTGCGGGATCGACCCGGGCTCGGAGCGGACGCCGTTCTTCAACGCCCCCGAGCTCCTCCCGCTCGACTCCCTCGACGCCGTCGTCGTCACGCACGCCCACCTCGACCACTGCGGGCTCATCCCGGTCCTGCTCAAGTACGGCTACAACGGACCGATCTACTGCACGGCGCCGACGCGCGACCTGATGGCGCTCATGCTCCTCGACGCCATCAAGGTCGTCAACCAGGAGGCGCGCAAGGGGCTCTACGACTCCTCGCACGTCCGCCAGCTCGTCGCCCGGACGATCCCCCTGCGCTGGGGGGAGACGACCGACATCGCGCCGGACATGCGCCTCACGCTCCACAACGCCGGCCACATCCTCGGCTCGTCAATCTGCCACTTCCACCTGGGCGACGGGGATTACAACCTCGCCTACTCCGGCGACATCAAGTTCGAGAGGAGCTGGCTGTTCAACCCCGCCGCGAACCGCTTCCCGCGCCTGGAGGCCCTCATCCTCGAGTCGACGTACGGCGCCTTCCGCGACATCCAGCCGAGCCGTCAGCAGGCGACGGACGAGTTCACCCACCTCGCGTCGAAGATCCTCGGCCGGGGCGGGAAGCTCATCGTCCCGGTCTTCGCCGTCGGCCGCTCCCAGGAGGTCATGCTCGTCCTCGAGGAGAGGATGCGTCGCGGTGGGATCCCGAAGGTCCCCGTCTACCTCGACGGCATGATCAGCGAGGCGACGGCGATCCACACCGCCTACCCGGAGTACCTCAACAGCCAGTTGCGGACCCAGATCTTCCAGCAGGGGGACAACCCGTTCCTCTCCGACATCTTCCACCGGGTCGACTCCTCCCAGATGCGCTACGGCATCCTCGACTCGAAGGACCCGTGCATCATCCTCGCGACGTCGGGGATGATGAGCGGCGGGCCCGTGATGGAGTACTTCAAGGCGTGGGCCCCCGACGAGAAGAACGGGATCCTGTTCGTCGGTTACCAGGCGGAGGGGACGTTCGGCCGCCGCCTCCAGCGCGGCCTCAACGAGGCGACGTTCATGGACAACGGCCAGCGCGGGCCGGTGCCGATCCGCCTCGAGGTCGCCACGATCGAGGGGTTCTCGGGCCACTCCGACCGGGCGCAGCTGATGAACTACGTCGCGTCGCTCGATCCGCGGCCGATGCGGGTGCTCCTGAACCACGGCGAGGAGCAGAAGGCGCTCGACCTCGCCGCCGGCCTCCACAAGCGCTTCAACGTCGACTCCCGCGTGCCGTTCAACCTCGAGGCGATCCGCCTTGTCTAGGACCCCGAAAGGTCCGGCTCCTCGACGGACCGGGGCTGGACAGTACGATTTATAGGGGCCTCCGGGTGAAACGGCCGACCGGTTCCAACATGTCCTCGTCGCCGGCACGCGTCCTGGTGGTCGGCCTCGATGGCGGGACCTTCGACCTCTTCGACCCGTGGATCCGGTCCGGCGAGTTCCCCTTCCTGCGCGACCTCATGGCGCGCGGCTACCGATCGCCGTTGACCTCCGTCTTCCCGGCGAAGACGATCCCGGCCTGGTACTCCTTCGCGACGGGGCTCGACCCCGGCGCGCTCGGGATCTTCGGCTTCACCGAGCCGAACGGCGGCCCGGGCAAGAGCCGCATCATCCAGACCTTCCGCCCGGCCGAGGCGTTCTGGGACCGGCTGTCGCGTCGGGGCGTCCCGGTCGGCGTCCTCAACTTCCCGGTCCGCGCGGGCTACCCTCTGAACGGGTTCGTCGTCCCGGGGATGCTCTCCGACGATCCCCCGACGTACCCGGAGCCGCTGGGCGAGGAGCTCGCCCGGGCGACCGGCGCCCCCCACCTCCCCGAGCTCCCGCCGTACCGGGACGCCGATCGGGCCGAATGGATCGAGCGGGCGACGCGCGCCGTCGCCCAGCACGCCACCTACGCCGAGCACCTCTGCGAGCGCTACCGGCCCTCCTTCCTCTTCACGCTCCTGCGCGAGACCGACCGCGTCGAGCACCAGCACTGGGCCGAGCTCACCCGCCCGTTCGGGGAGGTCGGCGAGGACCTCAAGCGGTTCTGGCGGACCGTCGACGACTCCTGCCGGAGGATCGAGGAAGCGTTCCGGCGGGTCGGCGGGCCCTCGACGACGCTCGTGATCTCCGACCACGGGCACGGCGCGATCCGATCGGAGTTCTTCACGAACCGCTGGCTCGCCCAGGAGGGCTACCTCAAGTTCAAGCGGCCCGTCGACACCCGCCGACGGCGGGTCGCCACCCGCGTGCTCCTCGCGCTCGATCGCCTCGGCCCGACGCGGGCCCTCGTCCGGAAGGTCGTCGACCGGCTCCGCAGCGCCTCCGGCGACGGCGGGCTCGGCCACTTCGTCGCCGGCGAGGTGAGCTTCGAGGCGATGGCCGAGCGGATCGACTGGGACGCGACCGTCGCCTACTCCTACCCCGTGCCGGAGGGGATCTACCTCAACCGGTACGGTCCGCCGCTCCCGCCGGAGGACCGCGCCCGGGTCGTGGCGGAGATGCGGCGGAAGCTCGAGGCGTTCGGGCAGGCCCGGGTGGAGGTCTACGAGCCGAAGGACATCTACGAGGGAAGGAACCTCGAGCAGTCCCCCGCGCTCTTCCTCAAGATCGACGGTCTCGCCACGGAGTCCCGGATGGACTTCAGCTACGCCGAGGCGATGCTCCCGCACCGACCGTCGTACTTCTACGGGAGCGGGGTCCACCGGATGGACGGGATCCTCCTCGCCGCCGGCGACGGGATCCCCGGGGGCCGCCGCGGACCCGCCGCGAACCTGCTGGACGTCGCGCCGAGCGTGCTCGAGCTGATGGGCGTCCCGCCCTCCCCGGCGATGGTCGGCCGCTCCTTCGTCCCGGAGCTGACGGGGGGCGGCGGCCGCGCCGCCTGAGCCGCCGGCGCCGTCCGAGCGGCCCCAAGCCTTAGGAGGGCCGGGCGCCGTCGAGCGGTCGATGGGCTGGCGGATCGATTTCCTCGCCACCGCCCCGCCGCAGGACACCACCTCGGGGCTCAGCCGCGCCGTCTGGTCGCTCGCGGCGGCGCTCGTCGCCCGGGGCCACTCCGCCCGCGTCCTCTTC